>CAYTIT010000070.1:0-7109 GCA_964437975.1 uncultured bacterium | reverse complement strand
ATAAATATATTATAGAGTAAAACCATGAGAGCTAAATTGAGAAAAAAAGAGATATTCCACAAAGTATTTCTTTTATTCGTTATCTTGTTGCTTCCTACTTTTTTGATCCGAGAATATAAGATTATTCTTTCGAAAAAAGATTACCGCATTCTCCCTATGAAAGAGTTTGAGGAAATTGAGATTGCTGCGAAAAAAACCAAAAAATTTGTCCTTATTGTTTTAACACATAATATGTTAGATCATATCGAAGACAACTTTCGCTCTGTTCTCAATCAGGACTATCCTTATTACCGCGTGGTTTACCTAGATAGCGGCTCAACAGACGGCACCATCGACACACTCCGCGAGCATATTGCCCATAAGAAAAAAGCCGTCCCCGTTGACCTCGCTCTTGCTCCTGACGAAGAAAGTTTTTTTAGAAGCTATTACCAGCTCATCCACGCCTGTGACGATGACGATATTGTGATTCACCTCTATGGTACAGAGTGGCTTGCCCACAATAAGGTGCTGATGTGTTTGAATCAAACCTATGCCAATCCCGGAGTGTGGCTGACCTATGGTCAATACCTCGACGATCAAGACTACCGTAAAGGGGGACGACGGCCCACACCACAAAAAAGCGTTTACCGCAAAAAAGTCCAACGCGCTCCATGGATGAAAGCCCACCTAAAGACCTTTTATGCGGGACTGTTTAAAAAAATCGAATTTAAGGGGGTGAGCGACCCTAACTACTTTCTTTCGATCAGACACGAACAAGAACTTTTATTTCCCCTGGCAGAGATGGGAAAGTCCCACGTACAATTTATTCCCGACGTGTTATCGATTCACCATCCAGTAGTCAAAGAGCGGAAAAGGCAAGGGAAGCTCTCTCTTTTTGCGACCAAAACGCTCAAAAAGTGTGGACGCGACAGAGAGGCCAAGCTAAAAGAACTCCCTTTAACTCAAGAGCAAGTCGATGTCGTCCTTTTTGCTGGCAAAGATGTCAAAGCGCTTTACAGGTCATTAAAGGCCCTTTGTTGCCATCTACAAGGGGTGCATTCTATCCAAATTGTCACGACACACAAGGAGCTGGGGCACGCCCAATGCGCGCTTTTGAAAAAAGAGTTTTCTTCGGTTGAGTTAGACATTTTTTCTCAATCAGACACAGTAGACTTTAAAGAGCTTGTCCTCATGACCTTACTCGGGCGGGAACACTCTGCTCCCTATGTTTTGTTTACCACAGACCAGGCAGTACTTAAAGAACCCGTGAACTTGCATCAATGCATCTTAGCAATGCAAAAAACAGGCGCTTATGGCTTTTACTTCAATGTGGATTATGCTACATCACACAACGAGGTGAGTCACGGGATCTATTCCTGGATGATTGGGGCTAAACAGTATGCAACACTTCGCCCTCATCCGATGGAGATGGGCCTGTACAGAAAAATAGATCTCGAACAGACATTTAAGACAATGCCTTTTACAGATGATGTGAGTTTAGTTGTGCTGTGGACCCGGCAAGTGCCTAAGAAAAGGATCGCCCTTTCTTTTGACCACTCTAAAATCTCGTTGACGCCAAAGTTGAATCAAGACCCCTAGAGGTGCTGCAGGCGATGCCCTTTCTTCTTTCTGGTTACAGCGCTTGAGGATGGTTGAGACTTTTTACCAAAAAACAAGAGGTGCTTATGTGGGTTAACAACGATCTTGAATTTCGGCCAACAGACCTAAATTCAGCAAAATCAGCAGATTTTTGCTTGGAATTTCAATTCGAAATTGCAATAAATTATTCAGAATAAGTAAGGTGGAGCCCCTATCCTTTTTGAGGTCCTTACAATAGCCTGTTTGAGGTAAAACTCACGCTTTGTGTAAGGACCTCTTTATTAAAAAGCATTTCTATGAGCAAAAAGCTAATTATTGTTGAATCTCCAACGAAAGTCAAAACATTAAAAAAATTCCTCGACCCCTCTTATAAAATCCTTTCTTCTGTCGGACATATCCGCGACTTGCCGAAAAAGGGGTTTGGAATTGATACAGAAAAAGACTTTGAACCCCAATATGAAAACCTCGCCGACAAAAAAGAGGTCATTGCCGATTTAAAAAAAGCGGCTAAAGAGTGCGACGTGATCTACCTTTCGCCCGACCCCGATCGCGAGGGAGAGGCTATTGCATGGCATATCGCTGAAATTCTCCCAAATGCCTCAAAAGCAGAGCGGATCACCTTCAATGCGATTACGAAAAGTGCCGTCCTCGAAGCGCTTAAACACCCCAGGCCGCTGAACATGTCGCTTGTCAATGCTCAACAAGCGCGGCGCCTTCTCGATCGGATGGTTGGCTACAAGATCTCTCCCCTTTTACAGCGCCGCATTAAGCGCCGCAATACCACGACCCTCTCTGCAGGACGGGTCCAGTCGGTCGCCCTTAAGTTTGTTGTCGACCGAGAAAATGAAATCGATGCATTCGTGACAACAGAATACTGGTCTCTTACTGCCTCGCTCCAGCAAGGACCTAAAGAGCGCTCTTTTGCCGCTTCTTTAGTTGCTGTTGAAGGGAAAAAAATCGAAAAAATGCCGATTGAAGGGAAAGAAGTTTATACTATCCCCAATGAAAGCGTTGCCAGTACGCTTGCTGCGCGACTACGCGACTCACAATTTACTGTTGCTAAAGTCGACAAAAAGGAGAAAAAGCGGCGCCCCGTTCCTCCCTTTATCACCTCGACGTTGCAACAAGAAGCAAGTCGCCATTACGGCTTTGCCGCAGCACGCACGATGGGCATCGCCCAAAGCCTCTATGAAGGAATCGACCTGGGAGCAGAAGGGACAGAGGGGTTGATCACCTATATGCGTACCGATTCTGTCCGCATTGAAAAAGAAGCTATTCACGCCGCGCGCTCGTTTATTTCAACGACATACGGCGACCCTTTTCTCCCCGCTAAGCCTCCTATCTACTCGTCTAAAAAAAGTGCCCAAGATGCCCATGAAGCGATCAGGCCAACGAATCTATGCCACTCACCAGAGTCGATTAAAGCTTACTTAACACCCGATCAATATAAGTTATACCTTCTGATTTGGCGCCGCTTTATCGCCTCTCAGATGAATCCGGCGATTTACGATACAGTCAGTTGCACGATTGAAACTGATCACAACATGACCCTAAGGGCAACAGGCTCTGTTATCAAATTCAAGGGATTTCTCGCTGTTTACGAAGAAAAAGAGGACTTTTCTGAAGAGGGCGCTGCGGCCACGCCCGCGGTCGCAGATATCCTACCTCCCCTTGAAGAAGGGCAACTTTTAAGTCTCATCGATGTCTCAACACAACAGTCGTTTACTAAGCCTCCCCCTCGTTACACCGAAGCATCTCTCGTTAAAGAGCTCGAAAAATCAGGAATTGGGCGCCCGTCAACCTACGCGGCGATCATGAATAAAATTCACAGTCGAGCTTATACCGTCAAAGAGCGCCTTACCCTCAAACCAACTGAGCTCGGCAAAGTGATCGCGCAAATGCTCGAAACACACTTTGCCATGATCATGGATGTTCGATTCACTGCTCATATGGAAGGAGACCTCGATGACATTGCCGAAGGGAAAAAAGAGTGGCGAAAATTTTTAGGAACTTTTTGGGAAAAATTTATCCCTATCTTAGAAAAAGCGGAAAAAGAGGCCTTTGTTCCTAAAATCGTCACCGACATCAATTGTCCCCAGTGTGGCCACAAACTCCAAAAAATCTGGTCGCGCGATAAATATTTCTACGGTTGCTCTCACTACCCCGAATGCAAATTTACCGTTCCAATTGAAGCTCTTGAGTTCAAAAAAGAGAACTACGCCGAAAATTTCGACTGGGACCAGCCTTGCCCCCGCTGTTCGTCGCCGATGAAAATTCGCTTTGGCCGCTTTGGCGCTTTCCTTGGCTGCAATCGCTACCCCGAGTGCAAGGGCATCGTCAACATCCCCGCCAAAGGTGAACCACTTCCAGAGACAATGCCCGACTGCCCAGCGATTGGGTGTGACGGCCAGCTCAAGCAGCGCAAAAGTCGCTGGGGAAAAACCTTTTTCAGCTGTTCGGCCTACCCCGACTGTGACGTCATTGTCAGCCATCTAGACGATTTAACAACCAAATACCCCGCTCACCCCAAAACGCCTTACCAGAAAAAAACGCGCGCGACAGCTAAAAAAAGTGGGGCAAAAAAATCGACCAAGACAGCGAAGAAAACGACAAAAAAAGGAGCAAAAAAAACAACGTCGCGCAACCAACCTCTTTTTCAACCTTCAGCATCTCTTGCCAAGATTACTGGTTCCGATCCTTTGACGCGCGGCGCGGCGACCAAGGAGTTATGGCGCTATATCAAAGAAAACAACCTACAAGACCCCAAAGACAAGCGTCAAATTGTCCCCGATCCAACACTTGCCGCTATTTTCGGAAGCAAAGAGCCCGTCAATATGTTCAAGCTCGCAGGGCTCTTGAGCCCCCACCTTAAAAAAGGATGACTCTGCGCCGTCAACCCCGTTTTTCACTACGCGATAGTCAACAGCGGCTTGTACAGGGATTTATTTTTTTCAGCCCTTTGGGCAATTTACTCGTCCCCCCTTTTTTTCCACGAGCTTTCCGCTTTGCCTATTTTTTTCTCTTTTTTTTTCCTTTATTTTTTTTTCGTATCTTTCGCAAAGAGCTGCGCTATCTCACTCTCATTTTCCCTTTTTTAGGTTACTGTCTCTTTTCCGCTTATTTCGCAGAAAAAGGGGCTCCCCCTGATCAAGCCTACCCTCTAGCACGCGCTTTTCTTTTAACTGCTCAGTTTTTCTTCGCCTTTGGCGCGGCGATAGCACTTCGAGGTCAACAAAGTTCACTGCTTATTGTGTGTTGTCTTCGCCGTTACCTCATCGCTTTTTTCCTTTCTGCCTGTTTGTGTTGCTTTGGCTACTGCGCTTTTTACCTTAACCTGCTCCCTTTAGAAGCACTCGCCCGTTACGCAATTGAAACGCAGTTCGCTTATGGGTTACTCCGCTTTTCGCCGGGCACCTATCCTAATGAATACGGGGTAATGACGAGCTTTGTCCTTTCAACGCTCATCTTATTGACCTTATTAAAACAAAGGATGTTCTCGCCCTTGTTTTGGTATGGACTGTTTAGCCTGACCTTTCTCCTTTTTCTCCTTATGACAACGCGCGCTGCTTACCTCTCTTTTATGTTGGTTCTTATTTACCTTGTTTTTTCTTTCCGCTCGCTTCGCCTTGTTTTACTCTTGGCTCTCGCCGCCCTTCCGTCTTTTAAGCTCTTATCGCTGATCGTATCAGCTGTCCAAAGCATCCATTTAAGCAAAGGGTCATCGGGTATCAGGATTCAAGCGTGGCTCGAAGGGTTAGAGGCCTTTACACGCTCGTTTGTTTTAGGAACGGGGTGGGGAAGTCACATTCACATGCACAACATTTATTTGGAGCTGCTGGTTGAACTTGGGATCATCGGCCTCTTTCTTTTGCTTTTCCCTCTCCTTTTTTTATACACAAAACGGGTAGGCCAACGCTGCGCTTACTCACCTCGCTTTACTCGTCAAAGCAAATCACTTGCCGACCACTTGATTGCGATCGGCTGCATCCATGTCCTTTCGTTTGCTTTAACAAACCACAACCTCCACCACCACCTGACGTGGATAACGCTCATGTTCTTTTTTCACCGTCACTGCACATACCATCGGCGATCCTTTCCAAAAACTCGAACGTCGAGAAGACAAAACTCCATCGTGTAAATGCCTCAAGCCCCTGAAGAGAGTGAGCCTTCGGTTCATCTTCTTACCCCGTCACTGATTCGGGGCGCTTATCAAAAAGCAAAGCACACAACCTCTCCATTTGCTTCTGAGCCTCCCCCCCTAAAGGTAGCACTTTCCAAGCTCGTCAATCGTCTCAAAAAGGTCTCTAGCAGAAAGCTGCGTCAAGAACATACTGATGCCCTTGCGAATTTTTACTCCAAAAGGGTTCTTTTGGAGTCCCAGCTATTTTGCTGGCTCTGTTGGTGGGTCTTCTATTGCTATTGGTCGATACGACATTGAACAGCAGAGAGAAAATGTCTAAGCGCTCTATCCCCCACCTGAGAGAAGGGGCTTTGCGCTCAGCTTTTGGTAAAAACCAAAAAGGGCGCCTCAACTTGTTGTGAGAATAACGCCCTGTTGAAAAGCAGTTCTACATGAAGGAAGAGCTTGTTCCGCTTTGCTCTAACATGATTCTCATTTGGTTTATTTTTATTCCTTTAGCCAAAAGCTTCAAATAAGTTTCTTCATCAATGAGAATATGCTTGCCTACACTCAAATGTTGAGGCCATTTTTTAATAGACCCACAACCTCTAAGATCCAAAATCCCTCCTACTTCCAATGTTTCGGGTAACTCTGTGAGATAAGCATTGTGTTGAAGATGACAGTCTCCGCCTACCGTTAATTTTTCAAACGGAAGTCCGCCAGCAGTGTTGTATTCAAGAAAAAGGTCTTTTGTTATCTCTGCCCTTTTTTCAGGAAGGAAAATAGCAGCTTTCCGACCAACAAACTTTCCTCCTATAGTCAACTCTTGATCCAAAAATTTGATGCCACGACCTAAAAACACACAATCCCCGCCTACTTTGAGGTTTTTCCCTATCTGTAAACACTCTTTATGTTGGCTCTGAGCCATATTAAGGACAAGAAGATTCTCCCCTATAGTTAACCCTGCAGATAAACCTACGATTCGATCGCAAAAGCGAAGACTAAGGCTCTTTGTTATGTTGAGGTTTTTAGGAAGGGCTACGAGATTTGAATCAAAAGCAAGGCTTCCATTTACGGTAATCGGTTTCGAAGACTCTGATCCGTTTCCAATAGAAATACTATCAAAATGTTCAAGTATTTTTTTATTTGTCTCTGAAAATATTTGATTATCCAAGATTTCTATCTTGACATGCGTATATTTTAGAAGATCTAGTATTTTTATGTCTGTATACATACTTGAAGAAATAAAAACATGATCTTCGCTTTTTTTATATAATGATTTAACATGTTTTTCGTCCTCCATTAATATATCGATTGCTTTGTTAAATTTTTTACATACTAATGCGGCTCTAGTTAGATCTTTGACGTTCAAGTTTGGTAAAAACCATTTAGGCAACATATTGGAATTAAT
>CAYTIT010000069.1:0-7113 GCA_964437975.1 uncultured bacterium | reverse complement strand
CCTCGTAAAGTAACACTCTAGCGCCTCCCACGTTCTTTCTGTATTTGACCATGTGTCACAAGCACCATGAATTGGCTTTGTTGGATAAGCGAGAAAGCAACTCGCTACCGAAAGAAATCTTCGATCTCATCTTTTGTCTCCTAGTTTTATAGAATGACACTCTTTGAAGCCCCAGTTATCTTGCTGTGAAAACATATTGATCTCCCATGAGTGATAGAAAATCAGCTAGCTTATCAACAAACGACTTACGGGTAATTGTCAGTCCTTTAGGTGGGAGAGGATGTCAACAAATATGGTGCTGTACCGATTGTGATTGGAACATGAATGTGACATGCAAAACTATCCCTATCTTTAAGGCCCTCTTGCATCGTCCTTATCCATGAATAGGGGCTGCTTCAGAGGACGTGAATCTAGGGCATTTTCTTTTGTCAAATTCATGTTCCAATCACAATCGGTATAACGGAAAATTGGCGCAAAAAGAGTCAATTGGGCCTGAAAAGGCCTTGGTGTTGCAGCCTGTTTTTGCAGTTGCTTTTGAAGCCTAGCCAGCGTATCCTACAAGGTATATGCTTACAACAATTGCCCGCCTCTTTGGCAAATCTCCCTTTTCACCCCTTCAATCTCACATGAAGAAAGTGAGTAGCTGCATTGACAAGCTTACCGAAATTTTTAAACATCTGACGACCCACTCGCCTGAGAAGCTCGAAGCTCTCGTTGCTGAGCTTTCCAAGCTCGAACACGAAGCTGACCTAACCAAAAACGACATCCGTAACCACTTGCCAAGAAGCCTTTTTTTGCCTATCGACCGCGGTCAATTTCTCGAAATTCTGTCAATCCAAGATTGCCTTTCAGACCAAGCAGAAGATATCGGCTACCTCCTTATCCTCGTCCCGATGGCAACACTTGGCTCTTTTCCTCATAAGCTTTACCGCTTATTCGAAAAAAACATCGCCGCTTTTTGGAATGCCCAAAAAATCATCGTCGACATTCACCAGCTACTCGAGTCTTCTTTCGGTGGTCTTGAAGCAGAAAAAGTCAAATCTCTTGCGGAAAAAATAGCCTATGCAGAATACGAAGCCGACAAAATGAAGCATCAACTGATGAAAGACCTCTTTTCCCAACAAGGCGACCTTTCTGCTCCTGCTTTCTACTTGTCCTCGCGGCTGATTGAAGAGGTCAATCACTTGTCTCACATTTCAGAAAAACTTGCCAATCGCATCAGAATGATCTTGGAACTCAAATAGTGAACACTTATTTCGTCATTACACATCAATTGCCATGTTGTCACTCGATTCAATTTTGATTGTTTTTGTTCTTCTCTCTGGTTTTTACATGGCCTGGAACATCGGAGCGAACGATGTTTCAAATGCGATGGGCACCTCAGTTGGCTCAGGCGCTCTTACCCTATTAAAAGCGGTCATTATCGCGGGCATTCTCGAGTTTGCAGGCGCGTTTCTCCTCGGCGGTCATGTTTCAAAAACAATTCAACAAGGCATCGTCGACCCTTCGGCTTTTGCGATGCGCCCTAACTGGCTTCTATTTGGCATGCTTGCGACGTTACTTGCAACGGCAAGCTGGCTCCAAATCGCCTCATTTTTTGGTTGGCCCGTCTCGACAACACATGCGATTATCGGTGCCTTGCTCGGCGTTGGATGGGTTGCAGGGGGCACAAGCGCGATCCAGTGGAGCGAAGTGGGCCAAATCGCGGCGAGCTGGGTGATCTCTCCTGCAATGAGCGCGCTTTTTTCGTTTTTAATTTTCAGCTTCCTCCAGCGAAAAATTCTCTTTTCGCCTCACCCTATTGCTGCAGCGCGGCGCCTGATTCCCTTTTTAACGGGAATTGTCGTCGTCACCTTTCTCTTAAGCGCTTTTCTCAATGGGTTAGGAGCGCTTCCTATCAAACTTTCAACCAACACCCTCCTTTTTATCTCTCTAGGTGGAGGAGTCGTCAGCGCTCTTATCGCCTCAAGGCTCGTCTTAAAGGTCAAAGCGCCCGCTCACCTTTTTAGCTTGACTCCGCCTAATATCGCACGCCAAGCTTTTAGCCTTGAAAAAGCCCTCAAACACCTGCGCCGCGTCCATCTTTCTTCTAAAGGGGATAAGCGAGAAGATATCGGCAATATCGTCCACCGCATTGAGTCGTACACCGCTGAAATGAAAGAAAAATCGAGCCAATATATCTCAAGCTCTAACTATCAAATTATCGAAAAGATGTTCGCTGCACTACAAATTCTCAGCGCGTCTTACGTTGCTTTTGCACACGGCGCCAATGACGTCGCAAACGCCATTGGCCCTGTCGCTGGAGCCCTCGACATTATTCGCCACGGGGGCTTGACCCTAAGTTACCATATCCCTCTTTGGCTCCTCGCTCTTGGCGGCATCGGCATTGTGATCGGCCTTGCGACGTGGGGATGGCGCGTCATGGAAACCATTGGCAAAAAAATTACCGCTCTGACCCCCACGCGCGGTTTTTGCGCTGAGTTTGGTGCAGCTGTCACGATTCTCATTGCGTCCCGCCTTGGGTTGCCCATCTCGACGACACACTGCATCGTAGGCGCTGTTTTAGGGGTCGGTATCGCTAGGGGAATTAGCGCCCTTAACCTGCGCACCTTACGCGATATTGTCTTATCATGGGTCATTACCCTTCCTTGTAGCGCCCTTGCATCTATTATCATCTTTTCTCTCTTGCGCGCCTTCTTTTCCTAGATCATGCTCGGCAGGTATAAAAAAAAGCTTTTTTAAAAAATTTTACTTTTGATAGATTGGTTGCTGATTTTCTCAGTTCCACTTCTAGGAGGCCTACCATGTTGAAAAAAAGCTTTTTTTTCTTGAGCTTGCTGATCTTCCCTTTTTTGCACGCTCAAAGTTCTTCGGGGAAAAACCCTTATCATACAAAAGTCTCCTACCTTTCTTCTGATCTTGTTATTTTGGCCAACGGAAGCGTCTGGCATAACATCTCTTCAAACGCATCTTCTTCTTCTCACTTGCAGAATAATAAAAGTGCCATTCTCCTCAACTACAATGAAGATGAAGGGTATGCCGTTCTATCGAAACGGAAAAACCACAACAAGTCGAGTCAATGTGTTTTTTGCTACTACAAAAAAAGCCAAGACGCGCCTCATCTGAAGATCAAACATATTGATGAAGCCATCACCCAGGCGCCGCGCATCTATCTTTCAGATGATTCAGAGTGGTCCATTTCCAGCAAAGAAGACGCTTTAAAAAGGTGGGAGACCGGCGATACGATTGTCGTGATGCCTACAGCAGACACTCAGACGTTCTATTTGATCAATGCATGTCGAACGCACGTTGTCGCAAAGCTTCTTCAAAGCCCTAATTAACCTAATAGACCGATCGTGATCCAAGAGTCGGGAAGGTTGCCACAGCCAGCGATGCCAACTGGTGCACAGAGGGAAATGATGGCAAACAACCCGATTCCTTGAGTCATGCCCGCTACACTTTAAGAAGCGGCTTTCATCCCTGTTACGCGGCAACGGTCGTGCTCGCTGTATTCGCGGCGTACCCGCGCGAGCTCCTCGGGATGCGGTGGACACTTTTTCAGTCCCCAAATCGTTTTGGCATAGGTCTGGATCGAAATATCAGACGAAAAAGGGCTCATTCCCGCCATGTTATGGAGGGCATATTCGGCCCATCGATGGGGATCTTGATAGAGCTGCTCGACTTTGCGCTGTGTTTCATAGTAAGACATCAGATCGTTGAGAACAAAAAAGCGGTCGGCGATAAGGCCGGGAGGCCCTTCGACTAAAGAGCGATGCAAATGAAAGAGTGCCTCATATTCGGCTTCATTTTCTGTTAGTGACCCATCCTTTAATGCATCGACAACACGGCGAATAGGCGGGTGTTTGGCGTAAATATCAAGGGGATTATAGCTCCTTTCCCGCTTCATCTTCAGGTTGTCTTCTGCACTTGCGCCAAAGAGAAAAGGCCACCACTTATCTCCAACGCTCTCGCGCATTTCGACATTGGCCCCATCATCTGTCCCGATCGTCAATGCTCCATTCATCGCAAATTTCATATTACCTGTTCCAGATGCCTCCATCCACGCTGTTGAAATCTGCTCAGACAGGTCAGCTGCGGGAATAAGCAATTCGGCTTGAGAAACATTGTAATTTTCAACAAACAAGATCTTGAGTTGATCGCCGACATCGGGGTCTGCATTGACTTTGCGCGCTAAACAATAAATCATCCGAATAATGTTTTTGGCTATCTGGTAGCCCGGAGCTGCTTTACCACCAAATAAAGCAAAGCGCTTGATCTTTGGATCGAGTTTTTTCTCTTTGATGTCGTAGTAAAGCATTAAGAGTTGAAGCGCATTCATCAGTTGGCGCTTATATTCGTGAATTCTTTTAATCTGGATATCAAAAAGGGCATCGCTACCGAGTAATTTTTCTTCCAAAAATTTAGCCCCTTGGCCGTGAGAAAAACTTAGGTGCTTCGCAAGGTGTTTTAACAGCCGCTCTTTATTCCTTTTTTTGATCGCTAAAAATTCTAGCTGAGCCTTTGGATCAGCGGCAACCGAGGCAATCTTTGCCATATCCTCAAAATGAGTGATCCACCGTTTTCCAATATGGCGCTCCAAAAAGTGCGCAAGCTCTGGGTTGGCATGGAGAAGCCAGCGCCGCTGCGTGACCCCATTGGTCACATTCACAAACCGATCGGGATACATCTGGTAAAACCCTTTAAACAAAGAGTTTTTTAAGATGTTAGAGTGAAGCGCAGCAACCCCATTCACTTTATGCGATCCATAGATCGCAAGATGGGCCATCTTCACTTGCCCCCCTTCAATTAAAGAGAGTTCTTTGACCTTCGTTTCGTCATTTGGAAACTGGCGTCGAATAGCACGGCAAAATTGCTGATTGAGGCGCTCGATAATATGATACTGACGCGGTAAAAGCTCTTGCATTCGGTGAACGTTCCACTCTTCAAGTGCTTCTTTCAAGACAGTATGATTTGTATAGGACATGCAACTTTGCGTGATTTCCCACGCCCTATTCCACGCTATTTCGTGGTGTCTTGTCAAAACGCGCATCAGTTCTGCGACGATCAAGGCGGGATGCGTATCGTTGATTTGAAGGCGCACGGTATCGGCAAATGCATCAAAATTATCTTCTACCTTGTGGTATTGCCGAATCACATCTTGTAGCGAGGCCGATAAAAGCAAAAACTCTTGTTTGAGCCGCACCCTTTTTCCCTCATCGTGATTATCATTAGGGTAAAGCACATCAGTTAAGGTCGTATTTTCGCTCGCAAGGCCATATTCTCCTGCATTGTAGCGCTGCAACTGGAAGTTGCGTGGTGATTCTTTTGCCGACCACAGCCGGAGTGTCAAGACGGAAAAATCATCTTTTTCTCGATAACCAACAATCGGGAGGTCGTAGGGAATGACGCGCACTTCTTTCGCATCGACTAAATCTTCTATGACTTGACCGTGCTTATTCTCGCGCGCTACAACATTGCCAGCAAAAGAAACCAAACAAGCATGAGAGTCTTGCCTGAATTCCCAAGGGTTTTTTGTCAGCAGCCAACAATCGGGGCGTTCGATTTGAACTCCGCAGACGAGTTCTTGCTCAAAAATGCCATATTGATAGCGCATGCCATACCCCATTGCGGGATACTGAAGCGTTGCTAACGAGTCAAGAAAGCACGAGGCGAGTCGCCCAAGCCCCCCATTGCCAATCCCGATATCGGGTTCTAGGTCGGCAATCTTATTGAAATCGCGCCCTAATATTTTGAGAATCCGCTTGACAAGGTCGAGCGACTGTAAATTCGTGATATTATTGCCGAAAAGCCGCCCCGGCATGTACTCCATCGAAATGTAGTACACTTTGCGCACTCCCTTCTTGGCAAAGGTATGTTCTGTCGCCGTCCAATTGATCATAATTTCTTCACGCAGAGCGCTGCAAAAAGCGCGATAAAACTCATTATCGCTTGCCTCTTTGACAGTACGTCCTAACGTCGAAATTAAATAGTGGCGGACCTTTTGCGCCACGACTTCTGCATGTGATTCAACACCCTTCATGCGCTACACCCTTTTACCGTATGTATACGCATTATGCTTCAAAAAGCAAACAACAAAAACGGCTTTCTCTCATATACCGATCGCGATGCAAGCATCGGGAATTTTGCCGCAGCCAGCGCGCCAGGTTTTTGACTAGCGATTCCTGAGAGCGTTACCCTTCGCTTCGAGCAAGATCCCATTTTTCGAGAAGCCTTTTATACACCCCATTTTTGCGTAGTTTTTCGAGCCCAGCATTAAAATGGTTAACTACCTGCGGATCGCTGTCGCGCAAGGTAACAATCCTCAATCCCGCTTGATTCAAAGGCTTTGTCACAATTTTGAGCTTCCCTAAATAGAGATTTTGAATAAAGGCCTCAGCGAATAAAACATCGACGAGAACTGCATCAACTTTGTCGCTCATAAGGCTATTTAACGCCTCTGGAATGGCATCATAATAACGAACAATCACTCCAGGATAGCGCTGAATAAGGAGCGCTTTTTGCGCTTGCGTTGCTACAAACACCTCTTTGCCTTGCAATTGATTGAGTGTGTCCAAACTAGCACTTTCACGTACAATGAGAACTGGCCCCGTTTTCAAAAAAACGTCAGAAAAATGGTACTGCCTTAAGTAAAACAAATGGGGATAACGCGCCGTCACAGCTCCTTGGCAACGTTGATCGCGCACGCATTCCATAAGATTATCCCAATTTCTGTTGATTTGCTTAAAATGAACATGTTCTACGCGCGATATTTCTCTAAATAGGTCATGAGTCAATGCGGAAACGTTGGCCTCTTTACCCATAAGGTCGAGAGCATACCAATGCGGATCGATGCCAATAAAGTAGCTTTTTTCTTCACGACTACAACTGCCAAGGCTCGCCAAAAGAAAAATGGCTGCTACGTAGAGAAAGGACCGCTTTTTTAACGCGGCTCGAAGAGAAGTCAAGAAAGTGATCGACAGCATGACACAATCCACCCAAAAGAGAAAAAAAAGGGCCCCTTGCTTTAGCTAGGGGGAGGAATTTTTCCAAAACTCTCCCTTAGTATAATAGAAAAAAATATATAAGAAAGAGCTTCTTGTCGATTCATAATAC
>CAYTIT010000068.1:0-7134 GCA_964437975.1 uncultured bacterium | reverse complement strand
CTTTAGCTCAAACTAATTCAATGCAAAGAGGCTCTTTTTTTGTGACAAATAAGTGGAACCAACTTGGGGCCGCCTTTTTATATACCGATGACACGTTCTGTGCATGCTAAAGAGAACATGAACGTGGTCAAAGCTATAGATGTTGCAAGGAAGAAGAAGCCTTCTATGTCGAGAGCTATAGAAAGACACCTTATTGGTTCTTATGCCCCTTCTTGCATTGCGATCACAGTCTATAAGGTGGATGCGGGAGTGTTTCTTTCTTCAGCCAAACACCCTATCAGAGCATAGCAAGAGCAGCATCGATGTCGTCTTCTTGATTATCGCACATCCAGTCATAGCGGTCGCGGATTGTTTGAATGACCTGAATGAACTGGGTCTTTGCTGCTTCTTTTGGAGTAAAGCCCGCGAAAAGAAGATCGAGAACTCTTTCGCTTGTTCCGATCTTACGAAGATAGACGAGTTGACTCTTTGCTGGTAAGTTATTCCACCTACTGATGTCAATGGAACTTGAATGACGTTGGCACAAGGGGCCGTAAAGGATAGAGTTGATTTCTTGGTTACTTAGCTTGTTAATGGCTTGTTCTTCTTGGGGAAAGTAGGTTTTAGGAAGGAGCTCATTAAAAGGGTTGACCTTGCGAAGTTTTTCAACTAGGTTGTGCATAGTACCCTTATTTCGCGGAGAAAATCCCCTTTTTACAACGAGATTGAGCGTCCTTGGGTCCATCTTTAAAATGTAGTCGTTTTGCGCTTCGTCGGGAAGGGCGTTCCACTGCGCAGCTGTTTTTGTCATAGCTAAGTCGTGCACGCAACTAGAAGGTAACGAGTCAATGGCTTCTTTTGTTTTGGGAAAGCAATTTTTTGGTAAAATGACCTGAGCGTGCGGATGTTGTTGCAGCTTGAGAATCAGGGGTTTCCAAAGCGAATCAGCGGGTGAGAATCCGTTGCGAACTAATTGGGCTAAGAGGGATGGAGACAAGGTATGAATGTAAGCTTCTTGGGCTTCTTCAGAAAGAGCTTTCCAGTCGAACCTGGGGTCACGTGCAAGGTTGGATTGTTGCTTTGATGTTAACTGTTGAATGACGCTCACCTCTAGTGGCGGTTGATAGCGGTAACATCCCATGAAGTACAGAACAGATTTTGTGCAAGCGGTGATGGTTGTGATTAAGCTGTTGCTTAGATCACGTAAGGCCGATTTAAACGCGCTCAGAAAAGAAAAGAAGTGCGCGACACAATCACTCTGTTTTTGTTTGAGCTGAAAAGATGGTTTAGAGTTAGGCAGAGAAGGGGAGTGAGATAAGTCCTGTTTTTGTTGGTTGCGCTTGTGAACAGAGGCCATAGAAACTCCTTTTTAGTCAAAAAACAGTAGCACGAAAGTAACAAAAACACACGAATTAAATATTGGCAAAAGCGGGTTTTTAGGCTAAGCAACACCGTTTAGCACAATCTACCGATTGTGACTCAAAAGATGAGAGCAAAGGTAAAAACCCGCTTCTTGAAGAGCTCATCTGGCGTTGAAAGAAAAAAAGAGCGCGATTTCCCCAAGGGGGTCAATTGCAATCGAACCCCCCTTTTGATAGCATAGCTTTTTTAAGGCCTTTTTTAAGGAGGACGGATAAGATGGGAAAAGTGTTAGGCGGTGGATTGATCGGCGGAATCATTGCCTTTGTTTGGATGTGGATTTCTTGGGGAGTTTTGCCCTGGCACGACTGGGCTTTTCAGGAGTTTGAAAACGAAGAGTTTATTAGTTGGGTCATCCAAGAAAATGCGCCAAAAGATGGCGTTTACACCATACCAGCGATGAATCCGCCCAAAACGGGATCGTTGAAAGAGCAGCGGGAAAGAGCGTTAAAGCGGCGCGAACAACTTCAAAAGGGGCCTTTTATCTATCTTCATGTGAGTAAAAAAGGGCTGAATCCGACCAACCCACGTCTTTATATTGTCTCTTTTCTTATCCGGTTTTTCGGTGCTGCTGTGATTTCAGCGATCCTTCTTTATTTGAAAGAGAGCTGCGGCTATTGGAAAAGGCTCCTTGTCGTTATTTTATTTGGGCTTGCGGTGGGCGCTTTAGCTGTCTTGCCGCAGTGGAATTGGTTTGCATCAGGGACAGAGTATGCCCTGGTCTCACTTGCTGACTATGTTGTGGCGTGGTTCCTTGCAGGGCTTGCCTTAGCGGCATTTGTTAGACCAAAACATATTCAGCTCCCGATGTAAAAGGTCGACCGATTAGGGTTTAAGAAATGGGGCGTTGCCTTTGCCAAGGCTGTGCGCGCACTGCCCGCTTCTTGAACCACGCTCGGTAGAGCCAAGGCGCAAGTTAGTGTAGGGGGGATTCGCCAAGCAATGTTTGGTGGTTGGTGCTGTGGATCTTCACTTGGTGTAGCTGGCCAATCAGGTGGTCATCTCCTGGGAAGACAACCTTTTTCCAGCAGCGGGTCCGCCCTTTTAAGAGGCCGACTTTGTTGCGCTTTTCGACGAGGACCTCGACTGTTTTTCCTAGAAAAGTGCGTAGCTTTTCTGCATGAATGGCGTGATAAAGGGTCATAAGGCGCTGTAAGCGAGCTTCTTTGACTTCAGAGGGGATGTCGTCTTTCCAGCGCATCGCTGGCGTTCCCTTGCGTGGACTATAGCTGTACAAAAAGGCCACATCGTAAGCAATCGATTGAAAAACATCGTAGGTCTCGTCAAATTCTGCGTCAGTTTCTGTTGGAAACCCAACAATGATGTCTGTTCCCAGCGCGACATTGGGAACGGTCTCTTTCAACTTGGCCACCTTTTCAAGGTACTCTTCTTTGGTATAGATACGGTGCATTTTTTTTAAGATCCGACTCGATCCGGCTTGAATCGGGAAGTGGACGAGCTCGCACAGTGAGGGGAGGTCGCGGATCGCTTGCATGAGCTCAAATGTAATATCGACAGGGTGGCTCGTCATAAAGCGGATCCGTTCAAGGCCGTCGATTTTATCGAGGCGATAAAGAAGGTCGTGAAAAAGGGTCTTCCATTCGGGGCGATCTTTGCCGTAACTGTTGACGTTTTGGCCTAAGACGGTGATCTCTTTGTACCCTTGCTCGGCGAGTAAGCGGCATTCAGCTTCAATATCTTCGGGTGGGCGCGAGACTTCTTGTCCCCGGGTGTAGGGGACGACACAATAGGTGCAAAATTTATCGCAGCCGCGGATGATCGAGACGTGGGTTTTCACGCGCTCTTTCCGTTTTGCGACAAAGTAATCGAGATTCTCTTCAAAGCGGTCATCTGTTTTGATCCGCTTCTCCCCGGTTGCTAAAACTTCGTCGAGCACATCATTGAGCTGGCTGATGTTGTTGGTCCCTAGAATAAAGTCAATTTGAGGAAGTTTGCGGAACAGCCCCTCTTTTTTCGCCATTGCCATACATCCCGTCAGGCCAATGAGTTGCTTTTTTTTTGCACGGCCAAGTTGGCCGATTTTTCCCATCACTTTGCGCTCTGCTAAGTCACGGATCGAGCAGGTGTTAAACAGAAGTAGATCGGCGTCTTGCTCGCAGGCGACTTGATTGAGACCCCGCTTTTCGAGTAAACCTACCATAATTTCGGAATCGAGTTCGTTCATTTCGCAGCCGTAGGTGCGGACGTAAAAGGTCTTGGGGTTTTGAGGCATGCTTCTTCTCATCAAAGGGTATGTCGATCGCCATTCCCGCTTCTTGAATCGCGCTCGGTGTAGTTTTCTTTTGAAAGGGAATGAGTATAAGCCGCCTGGGGCTTTTGATCAAGGTTCTGAAGGAGTGCGCGCAGAGAGTAAAAAATAACAATATTAAATTGACCATCACTTCTAGCTGTGATTCGCGCGTCTGGGTATAAAGTGATTGGCAAAAAAGAAAAATCAGGTATAATTCTACCCTTAGAGCGCCCCTCATTGGATTTTTAGGGGGTGTAGAGCTCGAGCAGAATACAAGCCTGTCCAAAGCAAGGAAAACGAAGGATGAAGAAAAGCCACCCTCAGAAAACGACACAGCTAACGCTAGAAGAAGCGCGTGCCTTAAAAAAATGGATTTTAATTGATGCTCAAGGAAAAACCCTTGGCCGTTTGGCGGCTGAAATTGCCAAAATATTGAGAGGGAAACACAAAGTGCACTTCACGCCCCATATCGATTGTGGCGATGGCGTGATTGTCATTAACGCAGAGCAAGTGCGCGTAACTGGTGCGAAAGAAGCGCAAAAAGTGTATCGCCGTTACACCGGGTTCATCGGCGGATTGAGAGAGACTCCTTACCGCGTGATGATGAGTAAAAAGCCGACCTATATTTTGCAGCATGCTGTTCAGGGAATGATGCCTAAAACCAAGCTAGGGCGAGCTCAACTTAAAAGACTGCGTATTTTTGCAAAAGAGCAGCACGACATGGCTGCGCAACAACCCGTTACTGTGCACATCTAACGAAAGAGTAGGAGATTCATGGTTGCCAAAGAATTTATCGGAGTAGGAAGAAGAAAGCGCGCTGTCGCTTCAGTAAGGCTGCGCAAAGGCAGCGGAAAGTTTGACGTCAATGGACGCTCTTTAGAGCAGTATTTTATCAGCGATTTTCAGCGGAAAAGGGTGCGCGCACCTCTCGATCAACTGGAAGCACTTAAAGAGTACGATATCATTATTCGCGCTAAGGGAGGCGGCATTGAAGGGCAAGCTGACGCTGCGCGGCTGGGTATCGCCCGCGCTTTAGTCAAAGAAGAGGAAGAGCGTCGCCAACACTTTAAGTCTAAGGGGTTTTTGACGCGCGATCCGCGGAAGCGCGAGCGCAAGAAATATGGTTTAGCTGGAGCGCGGAAGCGATTTCAGTTTTCTAAACGTTAAATGTTATTTGTTGTCGATTTTTGCGAAAAGCCCTTCTGTGGGCTTTTCTTTTTTTTCTTTCATGAAGCCAGGGTTTGGTCTTCTTAAACGAGTTGAATTGAGCTAATGCCTTCTTTTTGTGGTCTTTTTGTTTCTGAACTGGAAAAAATTCTCGCTCAATGTTGTCAGCCGTCTTATCGCCTCAAGCAACTTCTTCACTGGGTCTATCAAAAAAACGTGTTTTGCGGCGAAAAGATGACGAATATTGGCCAAGCAGCTCTTTCTTCTTTTGAAGAGCTTTGCCCCCTTTCCGTCTTAAAGCGGGCTCGAGTTGAAGAGTCTAAAGATGGCGAAACGACAAAGTTTTTGTGGGCGCTCGAAGACAATAGGTATGTCGAGTCGGTCTTGATTCGCTCTGGCCAGAGGCGTACGGTGTGCGTTTCTTCGCAAGTTGGCTGCAATGCGCGCTGCTCGTTTTGTGCATCTGGACAAAAAGGGCTTGTGCGCCACTTAACTGCGGGCGAAATCGTCGAGCAAGTTGTGCAAGTGCAGCAAACACTGCAAGATAAGAACGAAAAAGTGTCTCACCTTGTTTTTATGGGCATGGGCGAACCTTTGGATAATATCGACGCTGTTATGCGGGCAATTTTCATTTTAACCGACCCGCTATTAGGTGGGTTTTCCCAGCGCCGGATCACCCTTTCGACTGTTGGATTGATCGAGGGAATCGAACGTTTAATTCAAGAAGACATTAAGGTCAATTTAGCTCTTTCCCTCCACGCTCCGAATCAACGGATAAGGGAAAAAATTGTTCCTTATGCACGTCAAAATCCGTTCAACGAGCTTCTCGATGCTGTACGTGGATATGCTGCTGCAACAAAACGAGATATGACTTACGAATATGTTCTCCTTGCAGGGATAAATGACCGGATAGAAGATGCGAAAGAGCTAGGCCAGTTGCTGCGCAAAGATCAATGTTGTGTTAACCTTATTCCCTACAACCCAGTTCCCAATAGGCGGTTGAAGCGGCCAACAAAGGAAGCTATTGCGGCCTTTAGAAAAGAGCTTTTTGCAGCAGGGGTAAATAACACGTGTCGCTATACCAAGGGGAAAGATATTGCTGCAGCATGTGGACAGTTAGCGTTGCAAGAGCGGGCGCTTTGTCGGTAAAAGAGACTTGACCGATTGTGATGCAAACATCGGTTGTTGTCTTTGCCATCATCTTCCTCTTGTTGACCTGCTGCACCGCCTATAAAAAATCCGGAGAGCTGGCTTGGGCAAAATTCCCAATTCTTGAAGTGCGATCAGTACAAAAAAAGCCTTTTCGAATTGGAACAAAACCAGTATAAGGGTCGATAAGAAACAAGAGGAGCGTTGCCAATTTCCTGACCGGGTCTTTATCCTGATGCACGCGGTGAGCTGCAGCGCCCCTTTTAAGAAAACGCCTTTTTGTAGAGATTGCCAACTGTTGATGAGAGCGCAGAATTTAGCATCGCGCATGCGAGGAGTTATACCATTGAAGTTGCCACTATTGCTCACGTTAGGGCGCCTTTTTATTAGCCCTTTATTTCTCATTTTTTATCTCTATTACCGCCAGCTTGATATTAGCTTATACGCCCTTCCCTTTTTACTGATTGGCTTATTGTCGCTTATTGAATTGTCTGATTTTTTTGATGGTTACTTGGCGCGTAAGCTCAACTTGGTCACCGATTTAGGAAAGGTGCTTGATCCAATGGCCGACAGTATTACCCGGTTAACCGTGCTTCTCACGTTTACTCAGGGGCTCGTCCAGCTCCCACTTCTTCTTGTTTTTGTCTTTATTTATCGCGATGCCATGATTAGCACATTGCGTACAGTCTGCGCTTTTAGGGGTGTCACGCTAGCAGCTCGGATGAGTGGCAAAGTCAAAGCCGTTGTTCAAGCAGTGGCCATTTTCTTGATCTTGCTATTGATGATAGGGTATGCCTGGAGCTATTTTTCGCTGGCGCAGCTCCAATCTATTTCGGCGCTGATTATCTCAGCAGCGGCTCTTTATACTCTTTATTCCGGAGGAGAGTATATCTACGCTAATCGAAGCTATATTCGCCAAGCGTGGTCAAGGTCAAAGCACCCTCCGACGATGTAAACCATCTGTGGCAACAGTCCCGACTCCTTGAATCACGATCGTTAGAGCGGTGGTGTTTTTGCTTTTTCTTTTGAAAAGAACGCGCCTATTTTCATGCATTTTTTGTTTTTTTTTGTTTTAGAAAAAAGGCTTCAGAGTAGTGTTTCAGCTCATATTTTATTTAATTTATAAATTAGTTCTACTTCAAAAACAATATTTAATTTTATTTTTTAAT
>CAYTIT010000067.1:6926-7327 GCA_964437975.1 uncultured bacterium | reverse complement strand
GCATATACGGCAAAAACCCTTAAATTAAAATCCGTGACACAGGGTATCTCCGCTCGCCACAAATCGTTATCATTAAACCAACTATAATCAGTGAAAATTGACTCAAAAAGAAAACATTACGTGAGTATTTTTAATGAAATTTTAATATTATTATAAAATACAGGTGCAAAAATGTCAAGAGCGTTTTTTAATTTTTTGTTACAAATCGGCGATCAAACGTATAAGTTGTTAAGAACCAAGAAGATATCTACCAATCTTGGCTCAAGGAGCGTTGTTTGCCTGGGCCACCATCCCCCTCTTGTTCACCGGCTGCATCGCCGATAAAAAAGATGGAGCGCTGGCCGTGGCAACATCCCCCCCCCTTGAATCACGATCAGTCGACCGCATGTGATCTAAGAAGC
>CAYTIT010000067.1:0-6916 GCA_964437975.1 uncultured bacterium | reverse complement strand
ATTGACCAAAGAAGAAATTGCTGCGCTTAAGGCCAAGAAGCGCAAGCAGTCAAGACCCGCGTACAGATTCAGTGTGCCCGTCAAAGGAAGTCAATATGGCGCATGCTGTCTAGTTTTTTGCTAAAAAGAACAATGATAAACGCTGGAATCAACGATGTCAAAACAAACAGGTCAAAAAAGGAGGTGAGTTCCATCGAAGCCATCCACCGAGAAAAATAGCCGCCGAGATAAAGGCCAATTCCCATTGAAGTGAACCAGCAGCCGGTCAAAAGCCCTTGGTAGCGGTGGGGACTGAGGTGGGTCACGAGTGAGAAGAGAATTGGTGTTAGGAAAAGTTCGGCAAGCGCCATCAGGGCAAAGGCGATGACGAGGTAAGAGGGAGAAGCTGTTGCTTGCCCTGGCGCAGTTTGAAGCGAGGCGGCAGCCCGCTGTAAGACCATAAAACAGAGACCGAGAAAAAAGAGACTAAGGGCCGTACGCATAGGGGGGCTGGCACTTGACTTGATCCGACGTAAAAATAAGTAGAGGCGAGCGAGGGGAAAAGCAAAAAGGGCAAGAAAAAAAGGGTAAAGACTCGTGAGCCATGGAACAGGGAGGGTGATCGAACCGCATGCGCGGTTGGTCGAGTTAAGGGCAAATAGAGTGATCGACGATCCAATTTGGTTGTAAGCGATCCAGAAAAAAAGAGAAACAAACGTCATTAAAAGGATGACGATAATCCGGTCTTTCTCATGCCGCTTGAGGCGAAATCCATGGGGATCTTTGCTTTTAGAGACAAAGTGTTGGGGTTTGGCAGGCAGGGTTTTAATATGTTTGAGAGCGCGCTGATAGGGGATAAGGCCAATTAAAGGGACACAGCCGGCAAGAAAAAAAGCAAGGCGCCAATGCACAGTTTGAGCATAACCGAGAGCGAGCAGGCCAAAGCAAGAGCCTAGATTAGCGATGACATAGTAAATCGAAAACCCCCCTTCGCGAATGTGGTAGCGCTTGCTGTAAAGGCTGCCTAGTAAAGAGTAAGCTGTCGGATTAAAAAGGGCGCCGCCAAGGCCAATAGAAAAAAGAGCGGGGAAAAGGAGGGCATGGCGGTAAAAAACGAGGAGAAAACACCCGAGCGATGTGAGGACCATTCCAAGCCAGATAGGGCTGCGGTTATTCCATTTGTCGGCGATATAGCCGCCAAGAAGGTTTAAAAGAGCTGTGCCCCCCGTGTAGATGCCAAAAAGGGTCGCGGCTTCAGCGAGGGGATAGCGCAGCGGGCCAGTTAAAAAGAGCATCAGTAAATAGTAGATTCCCCAAAAGGAAAAACGGTGGCACATTTCTGCTGTTGACAGCAGATAAATAGCAGGGGGATGTTTGGAAGAAAAAATGGCGTCTTGGTGGTGCATCTGCATACAAAGGTTGGAGAGGTAAAGGGAGTCTCCTTTTAGTTTCGCCAATAAGGGGATATTTTTTAAACGAAAATTCTGCTATTCTGTCAATTCTTTAGTTTTTCCGTGGGCTTTTGCCGAGACATGCATCTTCTTATTATAAAAACATCTGCCCTCGGCGATATCTTGCAGTGTTTTCCTGTTATCGGTTATTTCAAACGCTATTTTCCCGAAGCAGTTGTCGATTGGGTGGTTGAAGCGGAATACAAAGAGGTGCTCGCAGCCCATCCACATATAGGAACGGTTGTGGGTGTTGCAACACGTGCATGGCGGCGCTCGTTGTTAACGCATCAAACGCGCGCGCGCGTTCGCGAGGTGAGGCGGCAGCTGAAGGCGCGGACCTATGATGTGGCGTTTGACCTTCAGGGGAATATCAAATCAGCCGTTGTGATGAGCTGCGTTCGAAGTCGGGCGAAAGCCGGTTTTTCTTTCCGCTCTGCTGCGGAATGGCCAGCATCTTTTAGCGTTGCGCACCGTTATCACATGCCGAAAGAGGGGCTGCGCGCGGCGCAGTACCTTTCGGTGATTGAGCGGCATATGGAACGGAAAGCAGGGGATTCGACCGCTTTTCTCGCTAAAGTTAACCTGCAGATTACGGCAAAAGAAAGGCAGTGGATCAATAAGATCGCGACTTTTTCAGCTCATCCAGTGCGGTGGATGGTGTGTATGGGGTCAAGGTGGGAGAATAAACGACTGGCACTGGCAACATGGAAAGCTTTTTTGACCCAAATGAGCGCCCTTGACCCCCTCTTTTTTTTACCGTGGGCAAGTGCAGCGGAAAAAAAAGAGGTCGAAGAGCTCGGAAGGGCTTTGGGCGACCGAGCGGTGATTCTACCTAAACTCTCGATTCCCCTTTGGCAACAGCTGATGGCAAACATGGATGGTGTCATCGCTGTTGATTCGGGTGCGCTCCATTTAGCGGCGACTACTTCGGTTCCCTCGTTTGCTATTTTCGGCCCTTCTTCAGGCCAATGTTACCAACTTCCTGAAGAGGAAAGAAGCTACTTTCAAGGAGGTTGTCCTTATGGGGAGCAATTTGTGCAACGGTGCCGTGCGTTGCGCCGATGCCCGACAGGAGCTTGCCTTAAAGAGGTGGCGGCAAGCGATCTGGCGCGCCTTTGTTTTGCGTGGTGGGATCGGATTGCTTCGAAGGCGCCAGAAGTTCATTAACCAGTGGCTTGGCTTGGTAAACGGTGCGCAAAGCTTCTAAAATGATCGCCGAATGGACGCTAATGGCCCGTCCCTTTGTTTCATCGAATTGGTAGTTCCAAAGGTGAGAGTAACGGTTGCCGTCAAAAATGAGCCCGACGACCTCTCGCTTGGAATTGATAACGGGGCTGCCTGAGTTGCCGCCAATGATGTCGTGTGTTGAAACGAAATTAAAAAAAGTTGACCCTTTAAGGTGGCTCTTGTGTTGATGCCAGTGCAGTGGAAGGGTAAAGTCGGGCTCGTTGGCATGGCGCGCACCTTTTTTAAAGGCTTCAGCAACTGTCGTGATAGGGGCGACCCATTTGTTGTTTTCAACGTACCCTTTCAGCGTTCCAATCGAGAGGCGCAAGGTGAAGGTCGCATCGGGATAGGTGGCGTGGTTTTGACTTTCGAAGAGAAGACAGGCAATGCGATCATAACACTCTTTTTGCGGGCCGACAAATTGATTTTCATACTGCTCTCTTAGGGCGCGGGCTGGCCCATCGCACACGCGGGCAAAGGCGAGCATAGGATCTTGACTCTCTTTTGCTTCTTGTGGGTTGTGGTAAAGGTACTTGCGGTAATTGCGGTCGCTTAAGCGACTGTGCGCGACCATGTCGCGCGCTGTTTTCCCCTCGAGAAATGCGAGAATCGGATGGTCTTTATCTAGGCGGTAGCGAAGAGAGTGCAATGTTGCGTCTAAGAGGGCAACCTCGAGCTCGGTGTCAAAGGGCTCTTTGGAAAAAAGAGAGGCTTCTAGTGCATACAACGCGCTTTCTTGGTATTCGCGCAACCTTTGGTCGTTCGGTTTGACTTTTTCTTCAGCAGAGCGCAGTAGGAGGCGCGCCCAGGAAAAAAGCCTTGAAAAGTGTGAGGAGCCCCATTGTTCTAAGAGGAGGTACTCGGGGTAAAGCGATTCGAATCTGTCGACTAAAGTTGCGAGGGTCAACCAAGGCTGGGCTTGTCGCGCGCTCAGTGTTTTAAAAAACTGCGCCTCTTCGCTCTTTTTTTTCTCGACAAGTGCTTCGGTTTTTAAGCTTTTGTGGGTGAATGTGTAGGCTTTATGGGTGTTGTGGTATCTGTGCAAAAAGGTAGAGGCGATACGTGCGTACTCGGGGTTTTGAGCGCTTAATGTCTCAAGAAAGGTCATTTTGTTCGCAACGAGAGCGAGAATCAGCGGAATCTGGGTCGTTTCGACAAACTGTAGGTGACGCGCTGTTAAGATTCTGTTGGTGCGGCCCGGGTGGCCGAGGACAAATAAAGGTTGGTTGTACAAAGGACCGCGTGAACTGAGTCTAAAGTGGTCGGGGGTCGTTGCCGGCTTACCTTCCTCATAAAGGCGAAAAAAACAAAGATCTAAACAGTGGCGGGGAAATTCAAAGTTTTCGGCATTGCCGCCGAAAGAGGCGATCTTTTGCTCTGGGCACATGACGAGTCGTACATCAGTGTATCTTTTATAGAGGTAGAGGTGGTAGCGCTGGCCGCGGTACAAAGTGACCATTTCCGGGTGCAAGTTTGTCTCTTTGCGCGCTGTTTCAATCAAGTGGGCAATGAGCGCCTTTCTTTTTTTGGATCTTTCAATGGGGTCTACCATCAAGCTGAGCGGTTCCTTGATCTGCTCGGTTACATCGCGTATTTCGATGAGTTGATCGGCATGTAAGTTTGGGCATTTAATCTCTTCGCTGTAACTTGTGGCATAAAATCCCATGGCTAAAAGATCTTTCTGGGAGGTCGATGCATGGTAGATAGATGTGGCGCCGACGTGGTGGTTGGTCATCACGAGGCCATGTGCCGATACAAGTGAAGCAGAGCCACCATGGCTGAGGCGGAGACACGAGGTTTGAACAGTGCGGCACCAGTCGTCGGAAAGAGAGAGGTGGTAGGTCTTTTTGATGTGCTCTTTCGGCAACATGTTCAGGGGCCACATCCCCTCTTCAGCGAGAAGAATACAAGGAAGCGCTAAGAAAAAGGCAAAGAAAGAAAAGCGTCGCATAACCATCAGCCTTATTGTGGGGGTGATCTACCGATGTAGACTCTTGGATAGCAGTTAAACAGCTATTTTGTCAAAACAAGGAGTGTGCGCTTGCCCCTCGCGCTGGGGATGTCTAGGGGGTGTCGAGTTGGGTCACGTCGATGAGAGCTTCGAAATTGATGTGGCGCGCGGCAAGGTCGATCGCCTCTTTGACTTTTTCATGATCGCCGGTGCGGATTTTTACCGTGTAAGAGGTGATCATTTCCATCGCTTGGTAGCTGCTAACAGGGGCGTGCAACATAGGAATATCGGCCTTTTTTAACGCATTGACCACTGCTTGGCGCGGTGCGGTGTTTCCTGTGAGAATAAGTCCCGCTTCGAGGCCTGCTTGGACACCTGCACCTTGGAGCTCGCAGTGTTTAGAAAGGACTGCGAGGATGATGTCTTCGCGATTAGCTGGTGTGATGATCAGTTGGTTAGCGACAATAAGTGACCGAAAATTTTTGAGCGATGTCGCGACAAGGCGGGTATGACGGAAGTAGCGAAAGTGAAACTTTTCTCCTGAGAGAAGGGTCGAGGTAAAAAGGATTTCGAAATCTTTCATCGAAGGCTTGCTTAAAAAAGGATCAAAAGGAATGCACCCTAAAAGGGGAATATTCCAGCGAGCAAGGGCTTTTTTCATGTAGTTAGTGACCATCTCTTTTTTTTCGCTTAAGACCCGGTTGAGAATGATGCCGGCGACCTTCACATTTTTGTGGTCACAAAGGATTTTATTTAAGCACAGGGCGTCAAAAGAAGAGCCGAGGCCACCTGAAGCGATGAGAATCACGGGGACGTTCAGTAACGAGGCCACTTTGGCATTGCTCAAGTTGACAATCGAACCGACGCCAACATGGCCTGTTCCTTCAATGACAACGCAAGGGTGGCGTTCTGCGATCACGTGGAATGACCGCTCGATTTGAGCGCTCAACTCTTTCGAATTGATGTGGCCATCGAGGTAAGAACGCGTAAAGCCGCGTGGAAAGAGGACAGGGCTCATCGCCGTTGGATCATCGGGCAGTGAGAAGTGGTCTTTGACGAGTAAGACATCTTTATCGACCTGGTGGCCTGAGGGGGCTTCTATACTTTCTTGGCCAATGGGCTTAATGAAGCCAACACTCGAAAACCGGGTGCTAAGTCCAGCGACCAAGCCGAGTGAGGTGGTCGTTTTTCCGACATGTTGCCCGGTTGAGGCGATGAAAAAAGCACGGTGATTCATAGGCTTAAGGGGGAAGGAGGACCCTCGATGTGCATGGCTAACGGCGATGCAAGGATAGCGCGCAACATTTCTTTGGTATCTGGGAACGTGGCCAGTGTCGAAGAAGGGCTGAGAATGGCTTCAAAGGGGAACCACTTTGCCTTGTGGGTGTGGTGGCAGGGTAGGGTGCCGAGGGGTTGTGCGACATAGATGAAGTCGAGGTGTTGATGTGAAACGGTGGTGTCCCCAGCCGGGACATCTTCGGCAAGACAGGCAAAAGGGCGCTCAAAACTGCGCGCGTTGTCTGTTTCGATCCACGCCCGTTCATCGCGCAACCATTCGATGGTTAACCCCGTTTCTTCGCCGACTTCCCGTCGAGCTGCATCGGCGGGAGACTCATTGGGTTCAACGTGACCTCCGGGGGGAAGCCACTTTTGAAATTTTGGGTGAAAAATAAACAGGGCCTGCCCTTTCTCAAGGATATAAACAGAAGCGGTAAAATGTTTTTCCATGTAAGATATTGTGCAAAAAGCGATAATTTAAAACCAGCGTGCCGCTATACCGAGATAACATGTGATGGGTAGTGATGTGAAACACGAAAAAAAACAGGCCGCGCTCTCTATAGAGAGGTTGAGCCACTCTTACGGAACGCACCGCGCCCTGATTGATGTGAACCTAGAGGTCTATCCAGGTGAGGTTTTTGGGCTGCTTGGCCCCAACGGAGCGGGAAAAACGACGATCATTTCTAACCTCGTGACGTTGCAGCAACCAACACAAGGGCGGTTAAAGGTTTTTGGGGTCGATGTTGTTCAGCAGCCCAAACAAGCTAAGGCGATGATGGGCCTTGTTCCACAAGAACTCGTGCACCACGGGTTTTTCTCTGTTATCGAAGTGCTCCGCTACCACGCCATGTTTTACGGCATCAAACGGCAAGAAGAAGAGCTCGCTGCTGTGAAAATGAAAAAAGCTGCTATGAAGCTTAAAAAAGAATCAGCTATGATGCTTAAAAAATCTGCAATGGAAATGAAAAAAGCTTCAGCTATGAAAATGAAGATGAAAAAGTCTGCTGCTAAAATGAAAAAGAAGTAATGT
>CAYTIT010000066.1:884-7386 GCA_964437975.1 uncultured bacterium | reverse complement strand
ATAAATTACAAGAGATCATTGTAAGTCAAATTGGTTTAAATCCTTCTGTTTTATATTTTGAATCTGAAAATTTTATAGACGATCTAATTTATTTGGCAAAATATAAAAATCCCGATTTCTGTGTAACTCTAAAAGGATTTAAATTTGTCAATTGCGAATTTAATGAAAAAACTTTAGAAATTTTTAAAAACATAGAAAATTGCGAGTTCGTTAATTGCTACTTTTGTAAATTAGATTGTTATGATTGCAACTATTTCAATAACGCTAAAATCAAGAATACTGTTTTTTCGTCTTGCAAGATGCCATTTTCTAATTTTAGCAACTCTGCTTTAGACAACGTTAGGTTTATTAATTGTGATTTGTATAGCACGATTTTTTCTCATGCGCATGGATCTGTCGTGTTAAAAAACTGCTATCTTCCACATACCTATTGGAGTGAATATCAAGGAAAGTTAGAGGTGCATGGTCCAACGCAAACAGAGTGTGCGATGTGGCCGTCAGCTAATCCCCTCGAGGGGGCCACTTTTTTAAGAACTGATTTAAGCCCGGACTCTTCTATTAACAACTGCGCGTTACATGGCGCTATCTTTGGGGCTCAAGCTGCTCAGGCCTTGTTCACGACCCACCATCAACCTCATGTCAATCAACCCTTGATCCTTTTAGGACTGGATCTAAAAGCCCCTGCATTTTTTGCGACAGAAAAGCAAAAATGGTTCCAAGAATCTGGCGATGTCGTTTTAGAGCTTTATGACAATTACCCGCTAGAGATGATCGACTTAGAGGCGTTAGAAAAAGAAGTTGCTCAGTTGTTTGCTTCTGGCTCTTCTAGCCCACAAGCTCTTATCGCCGCAACCCTAGCACAAAAAGAGACAGCTTATAAAGAAATAAGAAAAATTATCAATAGAGCTAAAAAGCATTTTGATGATCATCGTGTCAGCGGTGTGATTATTCCAGGAGGGTATGATGTGCCGCGCGTTTTTTATACCGCGCGCGATTCAAAGAGCGGGAAGTGTGCCACCGCCGGCGCTAAAAAACAGGCCCCTCAAAAGGCGAGTTGCATGAAAAAGGTGGAAGAAGAACAGGGACAGGCGCTCGCAAAGGCACTTGCACAAGAACTCGAACAAGCAAAGGCAAGGGGAAGGCCACTAGAAAAAATAAGGGCACTCGCAAAGGCAGCAAAAAAGAGGATAGAAAAAAGAGCCGAAAGATCAATACAACAAACAACAGCAGCGCGCCGAAAAGAGGTTGCGCGCACGATCATGGAATTTGCCTTATTATTTTTCTGTGAAAAAAAGAAGATCCCTGTGCTAGGCATTTGTCGAGGCGCGCAGGTGGCCAATATTTTTAAAGGCGGCAACTTGATGAAGATGGATCAGTGGGATGAGGGGGTCGAACAACTCTTTCTTGCAAGTCCGTGGCTTAAAGCGAATAGCAAGGGAAGCTCACAGGGGGCTGTGTTGATCCGAAAGATTCAAAATTATCTTAAAAAAAATGAATTGTATGCCTTTGCCAAACATCATGAAACGGTCGGCCTATGTGGCAAAGGGGTCACGCCTATTTTAGTGAATGAAAAGGGGACGATCAAAGTGTGTTGCACTCAAGAGGGTTGGGTCCTTTCCCAATCGCACCCAGCATTTGCCCGATTTGCAGAAAACAATCTATCTTTTTTCCAAGACAACAAGAATTTTCGTGGCCTCATCAAAGAGATCCTTCCCTTGTTTTCCAAAAAGGGGAGGCAGCGCTTGATAGATCACGCGAAGCTAAGCGAAGAAGAAAAGCAGACAATAATACAAGCTTTTATTCTTTATCAAACATCTGAAGCCAATTTAGACGATCAAAACAACTTTATCGCTGCAGAAGAAGATGTTCAATTTCAACTCATGAACGATCAGGCAGATGACGTCTACACATTTTTTAACGATCTATTAAAGTTTTATCCAGAAGGAGCTGCAACCATTTTGAAGATTATGAAAAGTTGCGATTTAATTTTTAAGCTGTTTCTAGACCAAGTTTACCAAAAAATGGGGACCCAACGAGAGAACGCTGCTTAAGATTCGATGTTTTGTTTTGTGAGGAGAATCTGCCGTTGCAAGGTGGGGTCTTCTTCGAGTTGTTGTTTAATTTTTTTCCAGGCGTGTAACAAGGTCGAGTGCGTTTTTCCCCCAAAAGCCGCGGCGATTTTTTTCAGCGAGTCGCTTAAGAGTTCTTTTGCTAAATACATCGCCACTTGACGGGAAAAAGCAACATCTTTTGTCCTCCCCTTCCCCCTTAGGTCACTTTCGCGCACGTTGTACATTGCGGCGACACTTTGGATGATCCGGTCAACAGAGATCGCCGCATGGGTGGGAACTTGAAACATTTCGCCGAGAATGGTGTCGATCACATCTTGGCTAACAGTAAAATCCATCAAGCGACAGTAAGCACTTAAACGATTGACAGCGCCTTCTAGTTGGCGGACATTTTGATAAATGTGTTCGGCAATGTAAAAAGCGAGAGGGTGGGAAAGAGGAAGGTGCTTTTTTTCGGCCTTGTCTTGAAGAATGGCGACCCTTGTCTCGAGATCAGGAGAGGTCATCTGCGCGACAAGCCCCCACTCCATCCGCGCAATGAGTCGTTCGGACAGCTTAAGCTGACTGGGCGGCTTATCACTTGTCAAGACAATTTGTTTCCCTTGGTTGATAAGACTTTCGAAAGTATTGCAAAACTCCTCTTCGAAGTTGAGCCGGTTTTGCAGAAATTGAATGTCATCGATGAGAAATAAATCGAGCGATCGGTAAAAGCGTTTCATCTTTTCAATCGATTTGCTGCGCAAATGGCTCACAATGTCGTTGATGAAACCTTCAGTCGAAATGCACTGGATCCGAATCTGGCGGTGGTGCTTTTGACTGTAGTGACCAATAGCGTGCAACAGGTGGGTTTTCCCCAACCCGACCCCGCCGTGAATAAAAAGGGGGTTATAGGCTTTTCCTGGTTTGGAAGCCACGCCAAGTGCGGCTGATTTGAGAAACTGATTGGAAGGGCCCTCAATGAAGGTTTCAAAGGTGTAGCTTGTGTTGAGTTTAATCGTTGGCGCTGCGACAAAGGCGGGGCGGTTGGGCGTTGGAGAAGAGACGCTAGGGCGTATTTTTGCTTGTTTGATCACAAAGGTAATGAGAGGCTCTCCCTTGGGATTTGTCGGAAGAAAAGCGGTGAGCGCTTCTTTGTAGTTGTCGAGCAAGTATTGTTGGACAAAGATATTGGGTGTTTCTAACGTCACGCCTTCGTCGTTGCAGTGGAGACATTCAATAGGAGAAATCCAGTTGGCATACTCAGCGCGGTTGCAACGTTTTTTGATAAACGCAAGAAAATCGATCCAAGAGGTTGTCTCTTTGGAAGAAGTTGTCATCAGCTCGTCCTTTGGAAACTGGATAGTATACTGAGCGTAACTCAAGAATCGGTTGTTTGCCTATGGCACAATTCGGGCTTCTTGACCCGCGCTCGGTCGATCCTCTCTTGAAGTGAAGTGTGCAAGTTATGAACACTGTTTTCCACACTAAAAAAGGGGATGTTCGTTTCGACGAAACACTAGCATTGATCGCTTGTTTGTGCAACAAAAAAGAAAGGCTCGATAGACCGCTTCTTGAAGCGCGCTCGGTGGAAAAAAAGATGCGTGACCAGGGGATCGTCATTTAAGCATCGGGTTGTTGCCTTTGCCGCAACGCCCGATTTTTGAGTTGTGGTCGGTAAATTCCAGGAGCACGTTGGGGAGAAAAAGGCTGCGCGCGCACCTTTTGGGCAATTTTCAGGTTTCATAAAAATAGACTGTTGTGTCAAAAATTTAATCTAAAACATGACACAATAGAAGCGCATCCAAGGCTACACCAATCGCCGTTCAAGAAACGGGCATTGCGGCAAAGGCAACAACCCGATGCTTGCATTGTGATCGGTAGAGCGCTTGAGATTGAGTGCATGATCGACATAAGTTAGGTAAACATGGCAAGAGAGGGTGTAATGAGGAAGTGGATTAGTCATTGGGGGTTTGTTTTTTTTGTCCTCGTTTTGGGGGGAGTCATTACGCTATTAGCTCTTAAAGGGGAATCGCTGTTTCACCGTTTAAGTGTCGAGCACAATGAAGAGACGACGTGGAAGTTGCAACGACACTTGACGCGCAAATACCCTTTAAAGGTCGACCATAAAGTGGTCGCAGTGGTTGTCGTCGATCAAAAATCACCGATATACGAGCCAGCATTGCGTTCTCTTTGCGCCCAAACCTACCAAAATATGGAGGTGGTCTGCATTGGCAATGGGATTCCCAGCAAACAGTTTCACGCGATGGCCGCAGCGGTTGAAAGCGAACTCGGCAAAGAAAGAACACAAGCAGTTTATTACGAAGAACCGACTCCAAAACTCGAGGTTTTGTATGAAGCCATCCATCGACAACGGCCAACAGATATTATTGTTGTCCTCGATGGCAGCGACCGCCTTGCGCATGAACATGTCTTGACGCACTTGAACCAAGCTTACGCCCATCCCGATGTGTGGATGACCTATTCGCGGTACCTAGAAGCGCCCGATTATCGCCAGGTCAAGGGACAGCCCTATCCGGACGCCATGTTTCAAGGAAAACAGTTTCGCAGTCGCTATGAACTTCAGCTGGAGGGGATGAAAAGTTTTTATGCGGGATTTTTTCAAGCAATTCCCTTGCAAGATTTTTTGTTCCAAGGTGCGTTTATCGATGAGTTGGCCGAGCTCGCGTTTGTTTTGCCTTTAGTTGAAATGGGGCAAAAGCATGTCTTGTTTTTAGAAGAGGTCACAGCTTTTAAAGAAGAAGGGGCGGGAGCACTTCCTTCTCAAGCGCGTTATTGTCGCGCCCTTGAAGCGCATCTAAGGGCACAGCCGGTGTGCCCTACTCTTTCGCATTGGAAAGAGATTGAGCCACCATCGCACCGCTATCAGGGCGATGTGATTGTCTTTTCAAGTAATCAACCGCTTCAGCTTTATGCGACTTTGGAATCGCTTGCCCACTATGTGACAGATATTGGCACAGTTCAAGTGATTTACGAAGCGAGCCACCCCATTTACGAGCGCGCTTACCTTGCTGTAGAAGCCGACTTCCCCGCTGTGCAGTTTCTAGCTGTGTGTCGTTACCCAAACAGCACATTTAGCGCACTATTGAGCAAGGTATTGACAGGGCAAGAGGGAAGATCGGCCTATACCTTGTTGCTCGATGATAGCGTTGTTATTGAGAAAAAGATCGCGTTGCATGAGTGTATCTGTGCTTTGGAAAAGGTCCACGCAGACCATTTGATTATCGACAGTCAGTTTGTGACAACAGAAAACCAAGCAGTTTCCATTGCTTACTCTTTGGGAAAAGAGCTTGTAGCAAAACAAGTTGAGACAAATGACTTAGGCCTTTCGAGCTGTTTATCCCTTTGTCATAAGCGCCTTTTTGACGCCGACGTATGGCATAAGGTCCATACTTGGGGCGCCTTCACGCAAGCGTGGCTTCATACAGTGACAGAGCACACAATCGTGTTGTCTTTTTGCGAGGAGAAGACAAAAGAAGCTGTTGTGGCATCAGCGCATTTTTCGGAAAAACAACGCCAAGCTTGGGCCTATCATTTGATTAAAGGGTTGAAAATCGACCTTCCCTCTCTTCTTTGTGAGTCTGAAGAGATGGTCGAGGGAAAATATCCGCTGATTAAACGGCAATACAATGGAGCCTGAGCCATTCTAGGGCTCACGTGCGCAAGACAAAAGGGGGAAAAACATTCAGCTCGCGATGAGGCGAGCTGAATCATTGGGCTCACGCTGCTATTTTTTGTCTTCGTCGTCAAGGACTTCGACTTCAGCTTCTTCAATATCAGCTTCTTTGGCTTTTGTTTGCTTCGCTTGCGCGTCGCCGCCGCCGCCGCCTTGCGCAGCGGCTCCGGCATGAGCTTGCTGCATCACTTCGCCGATTTTTTGCATCGCCGTGCTGAGCGCAGAAGAAGCAGTTTTGATGGCTTGAATATCCGTTCCTTCTAAACTTTTCTTCACGGCGTCAATATGCTTTTGGACATCTTGAGCAACAGCTTCGGGAATTTTGTCTTTAAAATCTTTGAGTGATTTTTCCGCTTGAAAGACCAGGCCATCGGCTTCGTTGCGCGTCATGACCTCTTCTTGCTTTTTCTTATCTTCTTCAGCGTGGTCTTCGGCATCTTTAATCATCCGCTTGATTTCTTGCTCATTGAGCCCCGATTTCGCCTCAATGCGAATTTTCTGCGCTTTACCTGAGCCGAGATCTTTCGCTGAAACGTGCAAAATTCCGTCTGCATCGATATCAAAAGCAACCTCAATCTGAGGCGTGCCGCGCGGTGCAGGGGGGATTTCAGTGAGGTCGAACCGGCCGATCTCTTTGTTATCTTTAGCCATTTTGCGCTCTCCTTGGAGGACAGCAATGGTGACAGCAGGTTGGTTATCAGCTGCTGTTGAGAAGGTCTGCTTTTTTTGGGTCGGGATTGTTGTGAAGGAAAAGAGTGTA
>CAYTIT010000066.1:0-874 GCA_964437975.1 uncultured bacterium | reverse complement strand
TCGACCAGTGGGGTCATAACGCCGCCATAGGTTTCGATCCCTAAAGTCAAGGGAATCACGTCGAGAAGAAGAACATCTTTAACCTCCCCAGCGAGAACGCCTCCTTGGATAGCCGCTCCTGTTGCGACAACCTCATCGGGGTTGACTCCTTTATGAGGTTCGCAGCCAAAGATAGCTTTGACTTTTTCTTGAACAGCAGGCATCCGCGTCATACCGCCGACGAGAATGACATCGTGGATTTGATCTTTACTTAGCCCAGAGTCTTTTAAGGCGTTCATGCACGGCTCAACGACGCGCTCAATCAAACCCGAAGCGAGCGCTTCAAATTTAGCGCGAGTCAAGGTTAAGTCGAGGTGTTTAGGCCCCGAAGCATCCATCGTGATGAAGGGTTGGTTAATTTGGGTCTGCAACGTGCCAGAAAGCTCGATTTTTGCTTTTTCCGCAGCATCTTTGATTCGCTGCAAGGCCATTTTATCTTTCGATAAATCAATCCCATGCTCTTTGTTGAATTCTTCGAGAATCCAATGAATGATCACATTATCAAAGTCGTCTCCTCCAAGGTGGGTGTCACCATTGGTTGCGAGCACCTCAAAAACACCGTCGCCTATCTCGAGGAACGACACATCGAAGGTTCCTCCACCAAGGTCAAAGATGGCAATTTTTTTATCCGACCCTTTGTCAAGGCCATAAGCGAGGGCTGCTGCTGTTGGTTCGGGGATGATCCGTTTCACTTCGAGCCCTGCGATGCGCCCGGCATCTTTTGTCGATTGTCGCTGCGAGTCATTAAAGTAGGCGGGCACAGTAATCACCGCTTGTTCAACTTTTTCACCGAGGTACTCTTCTGCTGTCGCTTTGAGCTTTTTTAAGATGGTGG
>CAYTIT010000065.1:0-7512 GCA_964437975.1 uncultured bacterium | reverse complement strand
TGAGATCACTGGATGAGTTAAACACCCCGAGAGGCCTATGTCCAAGCTCTTTCAAGATTCTAGACACAAACAAATCCAAAAAATCTTCGCCGAAGATGGCACAACCTATGTCCTTATTACCTGTACCAAGCCCTATCTTGAGGGAAATATGAATGTTGAAATGTCCCATCAGGGCGATGAAGTGTTGATCTCTTATTTGCTTGAGAGCGCTTGTGAACAGATGGAGCCAGGATAGAAGCGAAACAACCCTTCGGTTGTGACTTTTAGCTGCAGCACTTGCTTGTGACAAGTAGGTGCTGCGGTGATTCAACAAGTGGGAAGGGTGTCACATCCAGTGCTTGAGATTGTTTTTTGGCGATGTAGCCGTTCAACAAGAGGGAGATGATGCAAAGGCACAAACCCGCGTCTTGAATTGCAATCGGTTTAAACACGCCTTATTCAGGCTCATTTTGCGCTGACACGCGCTAAAAGATGTTTTCCTCTTGATTCTTGACAATCAAACGGTCTACCCTGACGAAGACAAGACACAACTTGTGCTTTGACAAGGCACCTTCTATTAAGGAACGACTGTGAATATCTATAGCGACTGGTTTGATCGGCAAGCAGCTCGTTTGAAAGAGGATTTTTTCGAGTTTTTGCGCTTTCCTAGCATTGGAACTGATCCTGCCTATGACAAAGCAGGCGCGGCGTGCGCCGCATGGCTGGGTGGCTACTTGGAACACAAGGGCTTTACCCTGCAGCAATGGGAAACAGAGGGTTACCCTACCCTTTTTGCCCATGCGCTCCATGCGGGAGAAAAAAGCCCGACTCTTCTTTTTTACCAACACTATGATGTTCAACCTGTCGATCCCTTAGACCAGTGGGAAAGCGATCCTTTTGAACCGACGGTGCGCGATGAAAAAGTGTATGCGCGCGGAGCAGCTGATAATAAAGGGCAATGCTTTTATGTCATTGCCGCGCTTGCGGCCTTTTTGGAACTAGAGGGGCGCGAAAAAATGAATGTGAAGATCGTGATCGAAGGGGAAGAAGAGCAAGGAAGTCCCGGACTTGCGGCGTTACTCGATCAAAAAAAAGAGGCTCTTTCTGCTGACCACCTGTTTATTGTCGACTGCGAAATGCCTGGAAAGGACCAGCCAGCCGTGGCACTAGGTGTGCGGGGTGTGGTTTTCCTCGACCTAGCTTGCCGCAATAGCCGCGTTGATTTGCACTCGGGTGCTTTCGGCGGCGTTGCCATGAACCCAGCGCGCGCGTTAGTCGATGCCCTAAGTCAGTGTTTTGATCCTAAAGGACATATTGCTATTCCCGGTTTTTACGACGATGTCAAACCGCTGACAGCAGAGGAAAAAAGGTGCATCGATTGCGCGACTAAGATGACCGAGCAAGGAGGGCCACTCGGAGTGAAGGCGCTCGCTCGCGAAGAGGGCTACTCGGTTACCGAAGCCAACTGGCTCCGCCCTACCCTTGAAATCAATGGCCTCTCAAGTGGCTACTCGGGCGCTGGGGTCAAAACGATTATTCCTGCTGCTGCAAAGGTCAAACTGTCTTGTCGCCTTGTTCCCTACCAACAACCAGATCAAATAGGCAATCTCGTGGCCCGCTTTTTGCTAGAAAAATTGCCCCAAGACATGGAGCTTAACGTCCAGGTTCACCCTGGGGCCGAAGGGATCATCTCTCCTGTGCGTAGCGAAGCTGTCGACAAAGCTGTCGCGGCATGTTCGCAAGCTTTTTCTCGCCCTTGTCTACGCATTTTGTCGGGAGTGTCGATTCCGATCGCTGCTAAGTTGGCTGCTGCTAGTGGCGCTTTTCCCATTTTTATGGGTGTCGGGTTGGCAGAAGACCAAATTCACGCGCCGAATGAAAGCTTTTCTTGGGAGCGTTTCAAGCGGGGTTTTTTTATTATCACAGAGCTTGTCGCATCGTTTGCACGAGGAAAATCATGATCTTTATCCTTCACCAATTCAGAAAGTGGGTGGTTTTTTTCTTCCCTGAATCTCAACCATTGAGGTGGCTTGTTTTAGGTCCCGCGCTCCTTGTCTTGACAATCCTTGTGAGCACTCCTCTTGTTGCCCATCCGTTGCTGCCGTTGATTGCACTTGTGAGCTTTCTTGCTGTGTGGCAAAGGCCACAGCAGGGGCACTTAATCAGCATGGGGTTATTTGCTTCTTACAGTGTATTGGCGCTCTTGTTAGGACAAGGTGGATGGGAACTTATCCTTCAAGAGGGGGCCTTTATCTTAGCAGTTGGAGTGGCAGCGCTCTCGTTTAGCGAAGTCGCGGCTTATGATGACGAGCGCAAGCGCTGCGCGGTTGATGAAATTTCAACACTTAAACAGTCTTTGGCTACACTAGAAGACAAGCAAGCGGCAACAGAAAAGGAAGTGGAACAACAGCGCACGGACTTTGAGGTTTCACTTCAAGAAGAGCGGGAAAAAGTCGCTGCCTTTTCTCTTCTTGTTGAGGCGAGCGCAACCGAAGCGGCAAAGAGCTTTGGTCAAAGTGAAACGTTAAGTGCACAAGCGCTGCAGTTGCAGCGAGACTGCACGCGCCTTGAGCAGCGGTTAGAAGAAGCAACACAAGCATTAAAAGAGGTAGACGACGCGCGGACCGAAGAGCAAGGGGAGCTTGCGAAACGCCTTGAGGCGTTGAACTGGTATCGAGTCGAGTACTTTCAGATGCAACTTTTTTGCAAAGAGGTGAGCGATCGCTTGCGCAAACTGAAAGAATTTATTTTGCAAAAGAAACAAGGCGTTGCGAAGGCTAAAGTTCAACGGGAAGACAAGGGGCCTAACAAAGAGCTGAAGCTCCTTGAAGAGAAAAAAAATCAAGCCAAAGAAGAGTACGATCAAGAGCTCAAAGAGTGGCAAACACTTGAAGAAAAAATCAAACAGCTGCAGCGCAAGCTAGATCGAGCGAGCCAAGTGGATGAAATTGATGTGATTGAACAGAATAAACGCCGCATGAAAGAAGAAGGGGACGAGAGGAAAAAGAACCTAAAAGAGCTGAAAGCTCGGTACATTGACATCGAGCGGGAAATTTTTCTCACCCGCAAAGAGCTGCAGCACCAAGGAGCCTTTGTCGTTTAGGTGGGAGAAAGTGGTGCACTTCCCGTTGCCAAGGATAAGAGCTCGTTGGTTGTTAAGAGATCATTTTCAACGGGGATCCGAGCTTCAATGAGAGTCGAGCGTAATAAAGGGGTGTTAAGAAGGGAAAAAAGGGCGGTTTCATCGCTGACTTGGTGGTACTCGAGTGAAAAAAAAGTGGCAATAGCAGCAAAGTTGAGGTGGTGGGGAGCGACAAAACAGCGAGAGTAAAGCGAAGTGGCTTCGCGCAAACCTAGTTCGGCAAAAATAGCGCCTCCATTGTTGTTGATGACGACCCAAGTGATAGGGAAAGCACTCTCTTTTGCCTGTGCAAGTGACGTAAGATCGTGAAGAAAAGCGAGGTCGCCGAGAATAGCGGTGCACGGCGAAGCAAGGGCGCGGGTCAACCCGATGACAGTGCTGATATTGCCATCAATTCCAGATAAGCCGCGGTTGGCAAAAAGAGGACCTGCTGTTTGGGTTGGGGTGTAAAAGGCATTAGCATGGCGAATCGGCGTGCTGTTGGCGATAAACAAAGGCGGTTGGTTCAACGAGGAAGAGAGGCGGTGAAAGAGGTGAGGCTGAGAAAAGATAGAGGTGGTTTTAAAATAGCAGTCGAGGGTTGTTTGAAGCGCGCGATGACGGTGTTGCCACGCATGGAGCCAGGGCGAATGAAGAGGGGGGGAGGGCAAAGCCTCTGCAAGGGCCATACACACCGCGTCGATGTCGGCTTGAATGCGATGGGTCACGCGGTGGAGGGGATCGCAGCGGGCTGGGTAAGGAGAAAGGTGGACATACAAAGAGGGTGCGCTTGCTTCGAGCCAGTCGTAAAGGGGGGCCGACATAAAGGGTTTTCCGATGTGCAAAAAAGCAGTTGGGGCAACAGGGGCCTTTTTTATAAGGAGTTCGTAGTAGCTTAAAACGAGTGGATGGTCGCTATACAAGCGGAGCGGCGAGAGAATATCGGGGAAAATAGGCCACTTAAGTTGTGTTGCAAGTTCGAGGACACGAGAGGGCGATGTCGTTAAAGGAAGGCGTCCAGCGATGATCACGCCCCGGGGCTGTGCACTGAGTTGAGCGGCGAGCGCGTCGGTGGTGGCGCGTGGCAGGTGGAGTTTTCCCTGTAGGGCGCAAGGTGGGGCAACCTCAGAGCAAGAGGCGGGGTGCGGAGCTTTGAAAAAGGGTTTGCGGAGCATCCAGTTAAGGTGAACAGGGCCGGGATCAGGGCCTCTTGCTGCAAAAAGAGCGGCGGCGACCTCTTGCTTTAAAAAGCGGGGTGAGATCGCCTCTGTTGGGCAGGGAAGGTCGACGGCGTAGCGAACAAAATTTTGATACAAGTTCACCTGGTGCGTTGTTTGATTGGCGCCGACGTTGCGCAGTTCGGGTGGGCGGTCGGCTGTGAGAACAACCAAAGGGCAGTGGTCGCGATCGGCCTCCATGATAGCGGGGAGAAGGTTGCCTGCTGCTGTGCCCGATGTCGAGAGCAAGGCGACAGGCTCGTTTTTCCCTTTAGCCAAACCAAGAGCGTGGAACGCGGTCGCCCGCTCATCGAAGTGAACGAAGGGGGTGATGAGAGGAACCTCTTCAAGGGCGAGAACAAGAGGAGTGTGGCGGTAACCAGGAGAAAGACAAAGGTGGCGCACACCCCCATGGGCGAGCGCGTTGAGAAGTGTTGTTGCCCACAAAGTGTTGAGGTGACTGTCTGGTGTTAACATGGCGGTTTCTCCCATACGAGGTAGGGTTTCATTTTATGCTCGAGTTCGTCCCACTCGCACGAAGCCAACGACCCTGGAACAATCCCCGCTCCGATAAATAGGTGGAGAGCACAAGGAAAAGCGAGCGCCGAACGGATCGCGACCGCAAACGAGGCGCTGTCGTTGGCGATCCACCCTACCGGGGCGCCATACCACCCGCGATCAAAGGGTTCAATCGTCTCAAGTGTGCGCAACGCCTCTTTGCGCGGAAAGCCACCTAGAGCTGGGGTAGGGTGGAGAGCTTTGAGAAGGTCAGCATCGCTCACTTCTGGGTAAAGGGTGGCATGAAAGGTCGTTGTTAGGTGTTGAGTCGATGCTGTTTCAATGACAGCTTGCTTGGTGCGGTGAAGAGCATGGGAAAGTGGAGCGAGGGTGTGTGCAATAAAGTCGTCGACCAAGAGGAACTCGCGCTGCTCTTTGGGATGGTGCAGTAGAGCGCGTTTCAAGCGCGCCGTCTCAGCGGCTGTCGCTCCAAGAGGACGCGTTCCAGCTAAAGCATAACTTGTTAGCGCCTTGTTTGTCCGCGTATAAAGTCTTTCTGGCGTCGCGCCAATCAAGGTCATGTGCGGTGAAAAGGCGAACGAAAAGATCACCTCTGCGCTCAAGTTGGAAAGGAGGGCATAAGGAGAAAAAGGGGAGGCAAAGTGAAAACGTGTGTGGCGCGCAAGGACAATTTTTTGGAGGCGATTTTTTTCGATAGCGGCGAGTTGGGCTGCGACAGTTTTCTTCCACTCAACGCGCGTGGGGCAGTCGACCCTTGCGGTTGGAGTCATCGAGAGGGTGCTGTGTGGCTTGATATCAAACGATAAAGGTAAACATTCTTGCTGATCGTCGAGCCAGTGAAGGGCTAGTAGGGTTTGATCTTGTGTTTGGGTGATTTCGATGCGGGGCAAAATATAACACGCCTGAGGAAATCCGTCCCACGTGGTCGAGCGGCGTTTGGCAAAATCAAAGCCGCCGAAAAACCGGAACGGCAGATCCGCTGTAACTTGGGGAAGGGTCTTGGTTCTACAAGCAGCGCCGATAGCTGCGGTCGCAACGCCCCCTTCTTCCCAGTAAATTTTTGGAAAAAGAGGTTGCTGCTCGAGCCACGAAAAGAGGGGCAACGGGGGAAGAACAAGCTCGGTCCGCTTGTAGCAAAATGAGCGGTGGTTGAGCACCATCGAGCACGTCGCACTGGTAGGTTGAGAAAGAGCATGTTTTAAGAAGGGAGCGGGAAGAGACATCATCTCATTTTTCTCCAATGTACAGAGTGGCGATGCCAAAGGTGAGCGGGTGAAATCTGATCTGTGTAAACCCTGCCTCCTCGAGCAGGTGGCAAAAGGAAGCGCCATAGGGAAAGGTTTCGATTGTTTGGTTGAGATAGCGGTAGGCCTGTTGGTGCTTGGAGAGAAAAGCGCCAATGTGAGGCAAAAGGTGGCGCACATAGATGAGGTGACAGGCGCGGAGCCACCGGTGGGTTGGCAGGGAAAACTCGAGCACAATGAGCCTGCCCCCTTGTCTTATCACGCGGTAGGCTTCGCGCAAAAAAGTGTTAGGGCACACCACATTGCGAACGCCGAATGCGATCGTCACGCAATCGACGGCATGGTCTTTCAAAGCAAGTGTCATCGCATCGCCGAGCGCTAAAGTGACTTGGTGTGCATAAGGTTTGCGCGCAAGGCGCTTCGTGCCAACGTCAATCATTGGCTGCGACAGATCGATGCCAAGAGCACTTTTCACGTTGGGAACACGCTCCATAATTTCCATGAGTTGGCGGCCGGTTCCCGTTGCGACATCGAGAAGGTCGAGAGGACAACCGCGTGGAACATGCAAAGTGAGTTGGCGGCGCCAATAGTGGTCGAGGCCAAAAGAGATCAATTGGTTGATCCTATCGTAACGAGGAGCCAAGGCATCAAACATCGCTTGAACGCCTACGCGAGAGGGAGCATCTGGAGGAGGATTTAAGGTTGGGCTCATTGCAAAAAAATATTGAGTCAACTCTTGCACTTTACACTAAGGCGTATTTTTTGCAAAAAAAAGTCTTTAGATAGTGTAGTCACGAGATAAAAATGCCCTGAAATGGTATGCTTCTGCAAAAAAAAGGGGGGCATATGGTCGCGCATAGAAGGCACGATATTTCAGATCGAACATGGAAGTTACTTGAATCTCATTTACCAGGAAGAAAAGGTCTCTGGGGAGGCATTGCTCGTGACAACCGAACGTTTATTAATGCTGTGTTTTGGATAATGAGAACAGGAGCCCCGTGGAGAGATTTACCCCCTGATTACGGTAACTGGAGCAACACTCACCGTCGTTTTATTAGATGGCGAGACAAAGGGATTTGGGGAAAGTTATTGGAAATTCTCATAGATGATCCTGATTATGAATGGTTGATGATAGATGCATCACATTGCAAGGTACATCCACATGCGGCAGGAGCTAAAGGAGGCAATCAGGACATGAGTCGCACAAAAGGGGGCTTAACACAAAATTGCATCTCGCCGTGGATGCGCATGGCATGCCAGTCAGGGCTATTATTACAGAAGGTACAACGGCAGATTGCACTCAGGCCAGTCATTTAATCAGAGGGTTTACTGCCGAACAGCTAATTGCCGACAAAGGCTACGATAGCGATGAGATTGTAAAACAAGCTATAGAACAGGGAATGAAAGTAGTGATACCAGCAAAGAAAAATCG
>CAYTIT010000064.1:0-7540 GCA_964437975.1 uncultured bacterium | reverse complement strand
TTCAAGCCTTCCCATTAAGCAAGGACAAACCAAGCTAGATAAAAATCTTCAGTTGAGCCGTGCCTTAAAAATGCGACTCGCGTTAACCTAAAGAGAAAAAGAGAGTGATACCTAGCGCGATCGGTAGATGCGCGCATCTTGTTTCACAAGGTAACAACCCCGCTCTTCTCAATTGGCTACCTTGTGTTGATTGTGAAAAAGAGGGGGCGCTGTCTCAAAGAGACTTTCTTTAGGTAAAAACGTCTATGGCTAGTAAAAAAGCAGGCTCTATTTCTCACCCTGAAATTAAGGGGCTGTGTACATTAGCAGCTAGTTTGTTTCTTTTTCTCTCTTTGGGGAGTTTTGTTCGCGGAGCGCCCTACTCTAACTGGTTTGGTATTGTCGGTTATGGGGTCGCGTTGGGGTGGTTTTACACGTTTGGTATCTGCGCGTATCTTATTGCGAGTTGGGTTGGTTGGACCGGGTGGAAATTGTTGATGTCGACGCTCCCTTCTGGATGGGGAATGAAGACGGTGCATTTTTTCTCCTTTATAAGTTCACTTTGTATTTTGCTTAACGTCGTAGCAGAACACTGTTCTCCTTTTTCTCCTTTTATCCAAGAACATCTTTTTTCGGAAATATCGCTTTTGACGCGTCCTTTTGTGCACCGCGTTGTCCGCTGTAATTTGGGGGGGGTTCCCTTTTACTATCTTTATCGCGATCTTCCCCTGTTTAACTTGCAACATATGTTAAGCGATGTCGGGGTGACAATCACCTTTTGTTTGACAGCGCTGATGGCGCTTATTCTCTGTACAGACACAAGACTCGTTGTCCTCGGTGAGCGTATCAAAGGGGGGCTTGCAGGGATTTGGCGGTTTTGTTGCAGCGTTTATCGCGATGTGAAGCCGCTGCGCGCTTCTTTCACTGTGCCAAGCGGTTTCTTTCCTGCAAAGAAAAAGAGGGAAGTAAGCAGACTTCCTTTTGAGATGAAGCCGTTGCCTGCACCACCTTTAGAGGTAGAAGACAAAGAGGGAGAGGACAAGGAAAGTGGTGCTGAGAGTGAAGAAGAGCAAAGCGAAGATTTAAAAATTTCAACTCATTTAGAGCACCGCACCGCGCATGGGGCGCGTGGGCTAAAAAATAAAAAAGGCAAGCCCTATCACGGAGCGTTTAAACGGTACCAGCTGCCTGGGCTCCATTTGTTGACGACGGCAAAGCAGATGGACCAGCCTACCTTGAAAAAAGATTTAAGGCGTCAAGCAGAGGTGCTTGAAAAAACACTGCTCAGCTTTGGTGTCAAAGCAAGGGTAGGGCAGATTCACTGTGGCCCGACGGTGACCCTTTTTGAAGTGCACCCTCCCGTCGGGGTGAAAGTGCAGAAAATCAAAGTCCTTGCTAACGATATTGCGCTCAATCTTCAAGCCAAGTCGATTCGAATTATTGCGCCCATTCCGGGCAAAGCTGCTGTTGGGATTGAAATTCCATCGCTCTATCCGCAAGAAGTGGGCTTTAAAGAGATGCTTCGCGAGTATCAAAGTCAAAAAGGAGCGCTTCATATTCCCATTCTGCTTGGCCAGACTGTAACGGGAGAAAATATTTTTTGTGACCTGACAAAAATGCCCCACTGTATCATTGCCGGGGCGACAGGGTCGGGAAAATCGGTGTGTATCAATAGCCTTGTGATGTCGATTTTAATGACGGCGCGGCCAGATGAGGTCCAACTCCTTTTGGTCGATCCCAAAAAAGTTGAGCTGAGTGCCTACACGCAACTTCCTCATATGATTGCGCCTGTGATTACAGAAGCAGCAGGAGCTTATGCAGCATTAAATTGGCTTGTTCGAGAAATGCAGTACCGATACGAAGTGTTAAAGCAGCTTCGGTTGCGCAACATCACAGCATTTAACCACCGCAAAGTGAAGCCAGTAGAAGAGGGAGAACTCTCGATCGATATTCCAGAGAAAATGGCCTATATTGTGGCCATCATCGATGAATTTGCCGATTTGATGATGGTGTCTGGATCTGATCTGGAAACGCCGATTGCTCGCATTGCCCAGATGGCGCGCGCCGTCGGTATCCATCTTATTCTGGCAACGCAGCGCCCCTCGCGCGAAGTGATTACAGGGATTATTAAAGCAAACTTTCCGAGTCGAATCGCTTTTAAAGTCGCAAGCCGTGTCAACAGCCAGATTATTTTAGACGAAATCGGCGCTGAAAGTTTACTCGGCAATGGCGATTTACTTTTTCTTCCTCCGGGAATGGCGCAGCTCAAGCGGGCACAAGGGGTCTATATTCGCGATAGCGACATTAACGCGGTAGTTGAGCACATTGAGCGTCAAGCGCCACCCCAGTATTTGATCCCCTCATTCGACCAAATGGCGCAAGAAGAAGAGCTCAGTGATGCAGACGAGCCGACAAACCCCCTTTATCAGCGCGCTTATGAAACTGTGGTGGAAGCGCGGCGCGCGTCGACAACGTTTTTGCAGCGCCGGTTGAAAATTGGCTATCCTACAGCAGCAGCTTTAATGGATGAGCTTCAACAGCGAGGAGTTGTCGGCCCTCAAGAGGGAAGCAAACCGCGTCGCGTTTTGGTGAAGGCTCAAGATAACTTGGAGTAGAGCGCACAGAGATGATAGCTAAGCACCGCTTGTTACTTGCCGATCCAGCAACAGAGCTTCTCGATAAAATGACAGTGGCCGAAGAAGCGCATACGTACGCTATGACCGTCGTTAAGACAGGACCAGCGGTCCTTAAGGCAGTCAAAGAGTCTCCTCCCGAGTTGATCGTGATGGATTTGATGATGCCGCACATGCACGCCATCGAAATTCTCAAAGTGCTCAAAGAAGATCCTAAGACACGTCCGATTGGCGTCATCGTTTCATCGTACCACATTATGATTCAAAATTATCATGCCGCACTCGATGCAGGAGCCGACTATTTTCTCATTAAGCCTTTTTCACTCAAGCATCTTTTTGAGCTCATCGCGCGTTACTTTGATCAAGGACTCACAGCCGACCCTTTTACCTCAAAAACTCACGATGAGCAGGTTCCTGTATCAGCTTGTTATTTTCCGGTTGCGTCGACCTTAACTTCCTATGTGCGCTTTTGGGGAACGCGAGGCTCTAACCCCGTAGCGGGTGCGAGCTACATGCGCTACGGTGGAAACACGTCGTGCTTAGAAATTCAAGAGGGAAAACATCGGCTGATTATCGATGCGGGAACAGGGATTAGGGAACTCGGAGAACAGTTAGTGGTTGAAGAGGGAGAAACGGTGCACCTTTTTATTTCCCACACGCATTGGGATCATATTACCGGCTTTCCTTTTTTTGCCCCGCTTTATAAAAAGCACTGCTCGATTGTCGTGTGGGCGCCGATTGGGTTTGAAAAGCAGACAAAAGATTTGTTTACCGACATGCTCGCCCATGCTTATTTTCCCGTGCGGCTCGATGAAATGAAAGCGCGGATTACATTCAAAGAGCTGCGCGATCAGCGCCCGGTGACGATTGGCAATTTGGTGGTCAACACCCACTTTACGCACCATCCGGGACCGACGATGGGATTTAAAGTGCAAACGCCCCATCAGACATTCGGGTATGTCACAGATAACGAAGTTCTGTTTGGTTACTCTGGGCATCCTAATGCCATTCACCGCAAACACCCCTTGTTAGAGCCTCATTTGAGTCTGATTGCCTTTTTTAAGGGGTGCTCGCTGATCATTCACGAAGCGCAATACTTTCCCGAAGAGTATGCGCGCAAAATAGGGTGGGGGCACTCATCTGTTCCGAATGCCACCGTTTTGATGAAGTATATCGGGGTAAAAGAGTGGATTGTCACGCACCACGATCCCAGTCACAGCGACAACGATTTGCAAGTCAAAGCGCAGTTGCACCGCGATGTGATCGCCGATTGCAACTTAGACATCAACGTCGAGATCGCTTATGACGGGTTTATGGTTCCCATTTAACTGGAGCGCTCGCTTTGTCTTGGTGGGCAATCGTGAGCGAAAGCGCTTTACCACTCAGTTTGTCTTGAACGCGGCGCAAGGCAACTTCAGGGCGGTTGCACTCTTCTGATAAATGGGCGAGATAAACATGTTTGAGTCCTGGATGGTAAATCTCTTCAATGAGCGCGGCGCAGTGCTCATTGGATAAATGACCTTGGCGTCCTAAAACACGCTGCTTATAGAAGTCGGGGCGGGCGCACCCATAGACCAGCGACGGCTCGTGATTGGCTTCGAGATAAAGGTAGTCGCACCCCCGCAGGTGGGACTTGACCAAAGTGGTCACAAAGCCGAGGTCAGTGCAGACGCCGACTTTGATGGCGCCTATCTGAAAGGTGAAAGCAACAGGGTCTAAAGTGTCGTGTTGAATGCTAAAAGGTTGGATAGCGATGTCACCAAACTCAAACGGCTCTCCTGTTGAAAAAATCTTAAAGCGAGGTGGACGTTTTGTCATGGCAACCAGAGCTTTCGCTGTTTCTCCATTGGCAAAAACAGGAAGGTTGTAGCGATGGGCAAGGCGTTCAACACCGCGAATATGATCGCTGTGTTCATGGCTGATTAAAATCGCATCGAGGTGTTGGGGATCGACATCGATCGTGGCAAGGCGTTGCGTTAAGCTGCGCAAACTCAGGCCAGCGTCAATGAGGAGTTTGGTGTTTTTCGTTCCAAGATAAAGACAGTTTCCTTTTGATCCCGAAGCAAGAGGGCAAAATCCGTACATAAGCAAAGCTCCTTTAAAGGATGCTATTGTGCCTAAGCTAACCTCTTTCGAGCCACAACTTTTCGCGTGTAACCCGCAATGCTCACGACAAGAAGGATGCAGAAAAGTGCGGTGACAACAGGAGGGGTTAAAGCAGAGCTGCAAAGATCAACGGCAAAGCGGCGCGGTGCGTGCGTGACGAGGGCGAGGATGAGCTTTGCATACCAAAGAGTGATGGGGGCAAGACAAGAAAAAGCAAGCGTCAGAAAGGCAAGGAGAAGGAGTGGACTAAAAATCAGTGGGAAGAAGAGGTTATAGAGCATACTAAGAAGAGAAAAGGTGTGGAAATGGGCGAGAAGAAGAGGGAGGGTAAAGAGGGTAACCGCCATCTGAAGGGCGAGCGCTTGGCGCAGGTAGGTGGTGATTAGGTAGCCGATGCGGTCAAAAAAAGGTAAAGACAGGGCTTCTTGAAATGACCTTTTTAGTAAGAGGCGCGAGAAGGCACTTTCTAACGGAGCATACAAAAGGAGAATGCCAAGTGTTGCGGCAAAGCTGAGCTGGAAGCCGAGATTGACGACAATGAGAGGGTTTTTTAGCAGAGCGATCAGTAGGGCAAGACCTAACGCGTTGAGAATGGAAAAGCGGTAAGAAAAATAACGGGCGATAAGAAAGAGGAGCGCGGCAATCCACGCGCGGCTCAGAGAGGGCGCAGGGCCAAGGCAAAAAGCATAGGCAGTTAACATAACACTAGACAACGCCGCTGCTGCGCGCTTTGAAAGCAACAACCGGGCGAGAAAAAAGACAGCAGCGCCAAGGATGGCAAAGTGGAAGCCCGATACGACCAGGAGGTGTTGAAGACCTATTTGCCTAAATTGAAAAGCAAGTAGAGCGTGATCCAAATCTCCCGTGACTAAAGCGGCAAGTAAAGAAGCAACTTGAGGATGAGAGATCTTGCTGTGCAGGCGGTTGCGCAGCTTTTCTTTACACTGATAGCGCCAGTGGGCAAGGCTTGTTCGCGTGCTCACGGGAGTCCATGCGACCTTTTTTGCCGGTTTAAGAAGGTAGTGATAAGGGTAAGGTTCGGTCAAAGTGGCGTGGGCTAAATAGTAGGTAGAGTGCTTGAGAGGGTGGGGCATTTTTTTAGAAACATAGAGACGGCAAGGCAAGTTTTTCATCGTGCGCTGTTGTGTCGTCAGCTGCTTGAGCGTTGCTTCATACACAAAGGCGGGTTTAAAAAACGAAGACTGAGGTTGAATCCGCTCAATATGCACAAGCGCTGCGCCCTCCTCTTTTCCTTGGGGAAAGGCAGGATAGAGCCACGAGAAATAACTGTAACCGAGCCCCAGAGCGGCAAGAGCAAGAAGGCGGCGTTTAGGTGCTGTGAAAAAAAAAGCACCTAAAAAAGACCACAAAGTGAGCGTTGCTGTGATGCCGGTAAGAAAAAAAAGGGCGAGATAGAGTGCAGGACAACGACTCCAAAACGAGGTGAGTAAAGCGTTCCAAGCGAAGACAAAGCGGCATGAGGAAAAAAGGGGTGTTGGAAATCTCATTTGACAGAGACGAAAGTTGAATCATAGGGATCGTTTAAAAAAATCTGAAGTGCTGGTGTTGGCACAACTCGATTTTTAAGTCAAAATTGGTATACCACACTTGTTCACTTTTCCGCGCGCTTGCGGACAACTTTTTCATTGATGGATTTGTGGATAAGGCGTGCCCCCCGCAGTCCTGTCGTATAATGAAAGACCCAGTTAAGCATCACCGTGAGGCGGCTGCGAAAACTGACTAAATAGAAGATATGGATAAATCCCCAAATAAGCCATGCAAAAAAGCCTGAAAAACGGAAATGACCAATACCTCCGACAGCGCGATTTTTGCCGATGGTCGCAATGCTTCCTTTATCAAAATACTTAAAAGCCGCGCGCTTTGACGGAGGAATTTTTTTAGCGATCAGTCGGGCGACATAGCGCGCTTGTTGGATGGCAACAGGGGCGATAGCGGGGAGAGGCACATCGCCTTTTCCCTTAAAGTGGGCGGCATCGCCAATGACAAAGGCTTCTTTGTAGCCAGGGAGAGTTAAGTCAGGTTGAACCATAGCGCGCCCCTGCCGGTCGAGGGGGAGATCGAGTGTTTTGAGAAGAGGCGAAGCTTGATTGCCTGCCGCCCAAATGAGGTTACTTGCGGGAATAAAGGTTTCGCCAATTTGGGCCCCCTCTCCACTCAGCTGAGTCACAAGTTTGCTTGTTACAACAATGACCCCCATTTTTTCCAAAGCTTTTTTTGCTTTTGCCGATAGTTTGGGGTGAAAGCCGGGAAGGACGCGTGGCGCACCTTCAATCAAGTAAATTTTGGATTTTTTAGGGTTGATACGTCGAAAGTTTTTAAACAGCGTATGGTAGGCAATTTCGGCAATAGCTCCAGCCATTTCGACTCCAGTGGGACCGGCGCCAATGATCACGAAATTAAGGAATTTTTCGGCTTCTTTACTTTCACCCAATCGCTCGGCTTTTTCAAAAGAGATCAAGATTTTTTCGCGAATGGTGAGAGCATCGGTCACTGTTTTGAGTCCCGGAGCAAAAGGTTCCCACTGGTCATTGCCAAAATAGGCGTGACGTGCTCCAGTCGCGATGACCACATGGTCATAAGGCAAGGCATCGCCGTTAGCGAGGATGACCTTGCGCTCTTTTAGGTCGACAGTTTCAGCTGTCGCCATCATCACAGAGATGTTAGATTGGCGGCTAAAAATCTCGCGTAGCGGTGTCGCAATGTCTGCGGGAGAAAGGGCTGCACTCGCTACTTGATAAAGGAGAGGTTGAAAGAGGTGGTGGTTTTTTTTGTCGATCAGTGTAACATGGGTAGGCGTTTTT
>CAYTIT010000063.1:0-7609 GCA_964437975.1 uncultured bacterium | reverse complement strand
GTGCGCGTCACCATCAAAGCTCGATGGCGCAAAGCGAGGTTAGCGGCGAGGTAGCCACGGCGTATGTCCAAGTAGCGGTACTTGAGGCGCAGCTCATCATGAGTTTCTGTCGTTTCGTCAGCAATTGAGAAGGGGGGCGTTTTCGCCTCGGACAACACAGTAAGCTGGATCACTTCAACTTCGATTTCACCCGTTTTAAGTTTGGGGTTGGCCAACCCTTCCCCGCGACTGCGCACTTTTCCTTCGATAGCAATGACCCATTCAGAGCGCAGTTTAGCTGCCGTTGTATGGGCCTTAGCGTCGAGGGCGGGGTCGAAAATCAGTTGCGTTAAGCCAAAGCGATCTCGTAGATCAATAAAGATCAGTGAGCCGTGGTCGCGCCTTCGGTGAACCCAGCCTGTAAGAGTGACAGCTGTGCCGATGTGAGAGCGATCGAGTTGGTTACAGTGGTGTGTCCGTTGGTTAGATGAAAAAGACATGGTCATGCGCCAGGTGGGTTGAGAAAAAAAGAGGTCAGGTTGCCGAATGCCACCTCTTTTGTTTCGCGTGTTTTCATGATTTTAACTTGGGCAGTTTGCTTGGCGATTTCATGATCGCCGAGTACAAGGGCAAAGGTTGCGTTGAGTTTAGCTGCTTTTTGGAGCGCCTTTTGGACTGTTTTCGCGTCGATCAGTTCGGTGCAAACGCCCTGACGACGAAGGGTATAAAGGAGGTCAAAGCACGCAGTGTGAGCAGCGGGACCTAAGGGGATAAGAGAGACCAAAGGCGCGGGTGGGGGCGGCAAACAACAGCGCGCCTCTAAAAGAGCGATGAGGGTCCGTTCTATGCCGAGAGAAAACCCAACGGATGGGAGATCGGGGCCGCCAAAAGAGGCGAGTAAGCCATTGTAACGGCCGCCGCCGCCCAGCGCGTTTTGAGCGCCGAGTTGATCTGAGACCACTTCAAAGACAACGTGATTGTAGTAGTCGAGGCCGCGGACCAAAGTGGGGGTCACTTCAAAAGGGAGGTTGGCTTTGGTTAACAAGGAGCACAACGCTTCAAAACGTTGTCGACTTGCACCATCGATCACGTCGATAAGGCGCGGCGCTCGCTCGAGGAGAGCTTGCTCGTTTGGGTCTTTAGAGTCGAGAATGCGCAAAGGATTTGCGTGTAACCGCCGCTGACTGTCGGGCGTAAGGCGATCGGTGTGCGGGGTGAGAAATTCTAGCAGCGCCTTTGTATAGCGCGCGCGACACGCGTGACTTCCGAGAGTATTGAGTTGAAGGCGTAGATCACCTAGCCCCAACTGGCGATAGATTTCGACCAAAAGAGAGATCACTTCAAAGTCTTGCTGCGGGGTATCCTCGCCGATGGCTTCGACGCCAAATTGGTGAAATTGGCGGTAGCGGCCTGCTTGAGGGCGGTCGTAGCGAAAAAAGGGGCCTTTATAAAAAAACTTATGTTTTGTTCCATGTTGCTGCAATTGGTGTTGGACAAAAGCGCGCATCACCGCAGCAGTGCCCTCTGGTCGCAGACAAAGTGCGCGGTTTCCCTTGTCTTGGAACGTGTACATCTCTTTTGAAACAATATCAGATGTTTCTCCCACGCTGCGAATAAAGAGGGAGGCTTGTTCGAAAATCGGCGTTCTGATTTCGCAAAAAGCGTACGTGCGGGCAAGGTCGACCATCACGCGTTCGAGATAAGACCACAAGTGCGAGCGCTTCCACTCTTCTGCTGGGGTAGCAGGGGTTGGAAGGATATCAAACGTTCCTTTGGGCGCTGTGCAACTTGCCATCTGTCAGCCACGATTTAATGGAGAGGGAAAAGAAGAAAGATTGTAGGGTAAAATCGGCGATTAGGCAAGTGAAAAACTCGGGTTGCAAGAACAGACTGCGTCGATTTCCATCGCCTTGAGAACGGTGAGCGATGATGGTGAGAAAGTTTCAGTGAGAGAACGTTACCCTGGTGAAGAAAGTTGAAATGAACACGTGCTTTCTTTGTCCTTATTTAAATTTTGAGACCAAAACCGACGCAAAAACCAAGGAGAAGACTCTAATAACAACAGGCATAACACCAATAAAAACACCCCTTTGCCTCAACACGACCAACCCAAAAAGGGAGAAACAAGAAGGAGGTGAGCTGGCACCAATTTGTGGGCAATGTTGCCATTAATTCGTTAAGTTTGGTTGCTTATTGTCTTTCTGATGAAACAAAGAAATTTGTCAAAAACATCAAGATTATTTATGGGCATATGAACAATAATTCTAGTAAGCTCTCAAAAGAACAGGCGGAAGCTTTAAAGAATATATCAAGGCACTTTTACCATACGACGACTATTGATACAGGAATTGATACAGGAATAGATCCTACAATATTAAAAAGATGGATGAAAGTAGCGGTCATCTTTGATCAACTCCCGTCCGGCCATACCCTTTATAAAAAAATCGATGACTTCAACGCTTTAAAAGGACCAATAAACATGTATAAGCGCCTTGCTGAAGAGTTCATAGTAAAGAGCACATCAACACAAGTTAAAAGTGCAAAATCTCGGATCAAAAAGGTGCTAGACGGTGCAACTCTTTTGCTTGGTCATGTCGACAAGACCCCCAGTTTCTTTTACAATGGCCGTCTATTCATATTACAATTAACCTCTAATGGATTGGTCTACCAATCTCAACGTGATTATAATAACGGAGAAATTTCAGGGATTTATGTGGGGCGTAAGCAAAACAAATTTACTGGTCAAGTCATCGTTCAAGATAATTTATCCGAAACGCTAATATTGGCTTTTTTGAAGGTATTAGAAAGGGTAGTCACAAGATTGTCGCCCAAAGAAAAAGGCATCTGATGTGAATAGCCGCCAAAAAGGAGGTGATATGTTTCGCGTAACGTGTGGTTAACCCTCTCCACCTGCAGCGCCGATAAAAAATCGGTGTTGGCAAAATTCCCGACTCTTGAAGTGCGATGGGGATATCCGAAGTCAATAAAGTTTCCTCGAAAAAATCAAAAAAATTAGAATTTTTTGCTGCAGTTAAGATATACCAGAGATAGCGCTATTAGGCGCTAAAACTGAAAGATCAAACGGGATACTTTGCCCCAGAGCACTGAGGAGGTCGCATATGCCAACGCCATCTGCAGATAAGGCAAAAAAAACCGCACTTTTTACATGGAGCTTTTTTCTCTTTTTTCTTTTCTCTTTAGGCTCGTTGTTCGCAGAAGTCCCTTCTGGGTTCAGTTTTCTTTTTGAGTTTAATAACGGGCCCAACGAAAAATTTCGTAGTCCTCGCTCAATCGCTGTAGACGGGGCGGGAAAGAGTTATGTGGTAGACAGTAATTTGCTTAACGTGCAAATTTTTGATTCGAGTGGATCTTTTCTAAGTCGTTTTGATGGGACAGATGGAGGTGGCACGCAATTTCAGCTTCCTATTGCAATAACGTTAGACGGAGTGGGAAATGTTTATGTGACAGACGGTTCGCTAGGCAATGTACAAATCTTTGATTCAAGTGGGGCTTTTCTACGTGCTTTTGATGGGGCCTCCGGAGGGACGCAGTTTCAATTTCCTACTGGAATTGCTGTAGATGGAGCGGGAAATATTTATGTGACAGATTTTTTGCTGGCTATCGTGCAAATCTTTGATTCGAATGGATCTTTTCTAGGTAGTTTTGATGGGACAGCCGGAGGCGGCATGGAGTTTCAACGTTCGTTTGGACTTGCGTTAGACGGAGCGGGAAATGTTTATGTATCAGACACTATATTGAATAACGTGCAAGTTTTTAATGCGAGTGGGTCGTTTTTGCGTGCTTTTGATGGAACAGTTGAAGGGAATGCGGAGTTTCAAAGCCCTGTTGGAATTACTATAGATGGAGTGGGAAAGAGTTATGTGGTAGACAATCTATTGGAAAGGGTGCAAGTTTCTAACGCGAGCGGGTCTCTTCTATTTGGGTTCGACGGGACAGATGGAGGTGGAGCGCAATTTCGAAATCCTGCTGGAATTGGTGTAGATGGAGCAGGAAAGAGTTATGTGGTAGACGAGCTGTTACGCAACGTGCAAGTTTTCGATTCGAACGGATCCTTTTTATTTAATTTTAATGGGAGCGTTGGAATGGGAGTGATGTTTCAAGATCCTCAAGCAATCGCTGTAGACGAAGCGGGAAAGAGTTATGTGGCAGATCGTGTTTTGCGTAATGTGCAAATTGCCGATTCAAATGGGGTGATTGTGGGTGTTTTTAATGGGACACAAGGGGGCGGCACGGAATTTCAAAATCCTGTTGGACTTGCTATTAACGGAACAGGCACTGTTTATGTGGTAGATTTTAATTTGCGTAACGTGCAAGTTTTTGATGCGAGTGGGATGTTTGTGTCTACTTTTAACGGGACACAAGGGGGTGGCACGGAGTTTCAAGAGCCTAGGGCCATCAGTGTAGATAGAGCGGGAAATGTTTATGTGACAGACTCAGCATTGGATACCGTGCAAGCGTTTGATGGGAGTGGTTCTTTTTTATTTGCTTTTGATGGAGCCGTTGGCGAAGGTACGCAGTTTCAACGTCCTGTGGGAATTGCGGTCAACGGGGCGGGCTCTATTTACGTGACAGACGATATATTGGATACCGTGCAGGTCTTTGGGTACCCTATTAGCCTTACGCTCATGGGAGAGTGTAAAAAAAACGTCTTTTTTACAGAAACAGAGCGGTTTGCTGTCATTCGATGGGTGGTAACAGGTGCTTCCGATGGCTTAACATACCGGTTGCACCGAAATGGCGCGCTTATTGCTACGTTCTCATCGAGCGATCCTCAACTATTTGAGGATCATAATTTGCAAAAAAATAGTGTATATTATTACCTCCTTACAGTAGAAAATCAAAGTGGGGTGGTAAGCCAAGAAAGCATTCGCCTCAGGTGTCAATGAGGTGGTTGAAGGCGCCTAAGGGCCTTTCTATCCCGACCGATTCTCGAGTCATGATCGGTCTACTCTGAATGTTCAAGGCGCAAACCACAAGCGGTGTATGAAGCAATGAGTGATCAAGCGATAGAATCAACGAGTGTAAGGATGGTGCTAACAGCCAAGGCAAAGGTGGCGTTGACTCGCGGGGTCTTGTTTTTTCGAAAACTTTGGGTTTTAGCCCTCTTGCTGCTTTCTACAGAGCAAGCTGAGGCAAAAGAGGTTGTTTTAGAAGGAAAAGCGTCCTATTTCCTTTCAACAAACACTCGATTTAGAGATGTTTACGGGGGCTCAGGGCTGTACCGTCTTGAAACTCAGCTGCAGGTTAAGAACGCTGTATACGCTTGGATCAACTTAGGCTACATGTATGCTTCTGGTCGTTCAAGTGTGGGAAGCCCTACCCACCTTCATTTTGTTCCTCTTAGCAGTGGAGTGAGTTACATCTATCAAGCGGGGCGGCTGCAACCGTACCTAGGATTAGGGCCAGCTCTTGCCTATGCTTATATTCACAACGGATCGAATAGAGTCACCCGACATCAAGATGGCTGGGGGGGAGGATTTTTGAGTAAAATTGGATTGTTGGCCTATTTTAACGACCAATTTTTCTTTGATTTCTTTGCCGATTACTCGTTTATCCGCATGAGCTATCACCATACTGATAAGGAGGTGACTCGCCATAAAGGAGATCTCAGCGGGTTGTCTTTTGGTATGGGACTAGGCTATCAATTTTAGCTCGATGTTCATGCGCTTTGCCGCATTCTGGAACTTTATTGACATTGGATCGAAAACAGGCTAAGATCGCTTCCTTGCCACTCGTTCCGTTATCTGTCTTTTTTGAATCAAGCGCCTCGAGAAAAAGTAGAAATTTGTATTTTGAAAAAAGGATGAGTATAATGTAAGGCGGCGTAACGAGAGGAAGCTTTTGAGTATTTTCAACGTATTAAGGCCAGATCGAGCTGCAGAAAAGATCACAGATGCAGCCGCTGTAACAACAGCGTACCGCTATTGGCGCACCCGCGTTTTCTACAGCATCTACATGGGGTATGCCCTCTACTATTTTACGCGCAAAGCATTTACCTACAGTATCGTCGGGTTAGAGCAAAGTCTTGGTTACGGGAAAACAGAGCTAGGCGTTGTTGCCAGCATTTTCGGGCTGAGTTATGCCTTTAGCAAGCTCATTAACGGGTTTATTTCAGACAAGGCGAATTTGCGCCGCTTGATGTCGTTTGGATTGATTGCCACTGGCATCTGCAACATTTTTTTCGGCTTCTCCTCTTCAGTCACCCTCTTTGGCCTTTTAATGGGGTTAAACGCTTTTTTTCAAGGGTGGGGAGCGCCGCCCTGCGCAAAGTTTTTAACCTATTGGTATGCGAAAAAAGAGCGTGGGCGTTGGTGGGGCCTATGGAATACGTCGCATAACTTGGGAGGGGCGCTGATTCCCATGGTGTGCGCGTTTGCCTTGCAGTATTTGGGGTGGCGGTATGCTTTTCACCTTCCCGCCGTATTGGCCATTCTCGTCGGGTTCGTTTTGCTCAACCGCCTGCGCGATCGCCCGTCGACGGTCGGACTTCCCGAAATCGAAACCTTTCACTATGAGGAAAAAAGGGCGCAGCCAGAAGAAGAGGAGCGCAAAGAAAAGCCGTTATCGTGGCGCGAGATTCTTATTGAACACGTCTTAAAAAACAAATTTATTTGGCTTCTTGGCTTTGCTTACTTTTTTGTTTACCTTATTCGGGAAGCTGTGAGCACGTGGGTCATGCCTTTTATGGTCGAGGCAAAAGGATTTAGTGTCCTCCAAGCTGGATCTGCTATTACTTTTTTCGAAACTGGAGGGTTTGTTGGCGCTTTGGCGGCAGGGTGGCTATCGGATATGATGTTTGGCGGAAAAAGAGCACCTGTGAACATCCTTTTTTCTCTGGGAATTTTTGCTTCGTTATTTGCCATGTGGGCACTTCCCAGTGGCAACGTGTGGCTTCTTGGTGTGACGATGTCGTTTATGGGCTTTTTTGTGTTTGGGCCTCAGCTCCTGATTGGACTGGCAGCAGCAGAACTCGCCGATAAGGCGGCAGCGGGAACAGCAACAGGGTTTGTCGGTTTTTTTGCCTACTTGGGCGGGTTTACAGCGGGCGCGCCATGTGCTAAGATCATTGTCTCGCTCGGCTACGGGTCGCTGTTGCGCATCCTAGGGGTGTGTGTTGTCATTACAGTTGTTCTTTTGTTTCCCCTGCTGATAAAAAAAGTGCGGGCTCCAGCTATCGAAACGGGGTCTGCCGGATAACCCCCTTTTGTGTCAATGTATGTCTTGGGTTTCGCTTCACGTCCACTCTCAATATTCGATCTTAAATGGGACCGCATCTGTTAACCAACTCGTCGAGCGAGCGCAAGCTCATGGTATGTCTGCTCTTGCGCTGACCGACTTTGCCAATCTTTTTGGCGCAGTGGAATTTTTTAAAGCAAGTGTCGCTGCGGGGATCAAGCCTATTGTGGGTTGTGAAATGGTTGTCGCGCCCACATCGCGAACAGAAAAGAAACGCATTCCAGGCGAGTCGGTCGGTTATCGCCTTGTCTTATTGGCGCAAAATGAGACCGGTTACCGCAATGTGTGCAAGCTCTCATCGATCGGCTATTTGGAGGGGTTTTACTATACGCCGCGGGTCGATCGAGAGGTTCTTGAGGCGCACGCCGAAGGG
>CAYTIT010000062.1:4868-7643 GCA_964437975.1 uncultured bacterium | reverse complement strand
CTCCATCGCTTTTTGCTGCTGCTGCTCTACGCCCTTGATTTCGATTATTAGCTGCTTTTGGATCTGCTCATCTTTCATAGCTCCAAAATGGCCTTTTTCAAGCGCTTTGCCGCAAAGATCGTTGAGCGTCCGGTGTTTGGCGCACTCCCAAACCTTTGCGTCCTCGCTAGGGTTAGCTATCAAGCAGGGCGCCCTGCTGGCAAAGTCCAACACCTCTTTCATGAGAAGCTTCTCAGAAAGATGGGGACTTCGTCCATGCTTGGCTTCAAAAAGGGTGCATTGCCGCGCGAGGTTTTTTTGAAGCTCCCCGCTTGCGTTGATTTGGGGGTCTTGGCCAAGTTCTTTGGCTGTTTCTGATTCGTTTTCAAAAATTGCCTGGAGCTTCTCGGCAAAAGACATCAAGATGATGTCTTGGGCTGGAAGCTTTTGCCCCGAGATTTTTTCTTCGATTTGGCGTCTATTTCTCTCTACAAACCTCTCGGCGATGTCTGAGAGCATCTGACGCTCGGCATGGCTTTTGCCGCGGGCCCTTAGTAAATACTCGAACTGATCGGCGACAAGCGATATTTCAAAGCCATAGCTTTTTTCAAAAGCTTCTTTTTGGGACACTTTTTCTGGAAAGGGGTCGGCCAAATCCCATCCCTTCGGGAAGTTGTCCTTGAGCCAGCTCGGATCGATGGTCCGGATCTCCTGCCTTGACTGTTTGCACTTGTAGAGCTCTTTTTCGATCTGTCGACCGGCTCCAAAACCCGATGGATCGTTATCGGGCCAAATGAGGACATTCCGCCCTTCCAAAGGCGTCCAGTCTGTTTTTGCAACGGCTCTTGACCCGCCTCTCCAAGAAACGGCAATGAATCCATCTTTTCCTATGGAGCTGAGGGTTTCTGCTGCCTTGTCTGCTGCTTTCTCGCCTTCGACTATGACGACAGAAGCATGGGGATGCTCTTTGAGCAAATGAAGGTTGTACAGGGTTCGTTTTTCTCCAAACTCCACCCCTTTCATTCGCCACCGGGGAGAAGAAGATTTTCCTTCCTCGTAGCCAAAGCTAAGCGGGGGAGTTGCTTTGTTGCCTTTCCCGTCTTCTAGCCGCAAAACATAGTACAGAAGTTTCCCGTTCGCGTCTCTATAGGCGTGCCGCGCTGTCTCTTTTTTGATAGAAAGGTTTCCTTCATCATCAACTGTTTTAAATTGGTAATTCGCAGCCGCGGGTTTTGAGGGGCTTGGCATGACCCCAACCCATTTTGGTTCGTCTGATCTGAACTTAGAGCTATGGGATGGCATCGGACGCCATCTTTCTTCTTCGGCAAGATCGAGCTTTCGATCTATCCCATCAGCCTGATCCAAAACTTTTTGCCCTGGTTTCCCTGGGAAAAGCTCGGTTATTTTTTCTTCTCCAAAAAGTTGAACGAGCTTGTTTGCGACGATGTCTTGTTTGAGCGAGAGCGATCTCATGCACTGGCTTGTCTCAAAGGGGAATTTTTTGGAGGTCTCTTTTTCGATGACAAACTGTTTGCGCGTTTCCAAGAGGGATTTGCCTAGAGCGCAATACTCTCTTACGAGGAGGTTTTGCTTTTCTGAAGACTCACCTGGAGCAAGGGGCGATGTGTATTTGAACTTCCCTTCAAACTTGAAAATGATTCCCTTGTGGGCACTTTCCCCTGGCGTAGTGAAAATGTCTGCTAGAGCAACTTTTTCTTTGTCGGCAAGGTGCGCCGTATGCACGGCAAAAGCATCTCTTCGCTGCGTCCATTTGGATTTCTCTTTCCATTCAGGTAAGTCAAAAATTCTTTTTTTGCCGCGAGTGGCCTCATAGAGATTGGTTTTTGCCTCGATTGCTTTTTCGTAGGCCTCTTTAAAGGTTTTTGCTGCTTGGTGGAGCTCTGATGACCCAGAGGCGTTTTCTTTCAAAAACTCGCCATCTAGGTCTATTTTTCCCTCTTCTAGCCCTTTTAGATAGCGCTGAGAATGAGCGGCGAGCTCGCTCACTGCTTTTTCTGTGACTCCACTAGCTTGCAGATCGATTTTTTGCTCTTGCACTAGATTGCTGATCTCAAAAGCTTTTTCGTTTCTTTCCCCTGCAGCTTTGCCAAGCGAGCGTCTGGCTTTCTGAATGCGGTCTGTGTCTGGATCTTCTGCTTTTGCCGAAGACAAGATCAGGGCTTTCCTCTTCTCCAAGACGGCTTTTACACCCTCTCCCCAATCACCTAGAAGCTTTTTTAGGTTCCCCTCTTTGAGCGTTGCTCCTTCTTCAAAGATGGCAAACGGTTTGAGCGCTTCTTCAAACCGATCGGCGCATCTTTGCACGACCTCTTTCCCTGCGGAGGAAAGGTCTTCTTGGATTGTTTTGCTTTGCTGGCAAATCACCCAGGCTGTCTCGTTGCGCTCGTTGCAGGCTTTGTTACGGTCTTCAAAGAACTCTGAGTCTTTTTGCTCGATCTCTTCTTTGACAACGTCCTGGGCGATGATTTTTTGAAGGTGCTGCGCCTCTTTATGCAGATTTTCGAACTCTACCAAGATTTCGTCGGGCTCTTTGCCTTCAATGAGCGCCGGCACTTCGAAACGGGCATGGAATTTTGCGTTTTCTTTTGGGATAGCGCGGGCAAAGTCTTCGACAAAGACGCTGTCTAATGGAACCTTCTTTTGTCCAAAAATTTCAAAAATTTGGGAGGATAAGTTCCCTCTTTTCCCATATTCGACCAAGAGGCTCTGCTTGCTTGCTGTTTGCTCTCCTTCTTTGGTCTCTTGCCCTAGCTCGATGGCGCAGGTCTTTCGAAG
>CAYTIT010000062.1:0-4768 GCA_964437975.1 uncultured bacterium | reverse complement strand
GATATACCCATCGACCTCATAAAAAGGCTTGTTTTGCAGCGCCGCTTCTATCTCTACTTGACGAAGGAGTGGATAAGCTGTTTTTTGCGCTTCGATATAGCGCCTAGCTGTCTCTTCTAGCTGAGGTAGACTCTCCCCCTTGTAGGGCTTGGTGATCACTCTAAATTGCGCTTCAAACCGCTGAGCCTGGTAGTGCTTGGCTTGGAGTTGCTCTGTGCAGATCTCTTCGAGATGTATTCCTTCTTTCTTCGCGAGGTCGAAAAAATGTGCGGTGAGGGCACTGGCATTTTTCCAATGAGGGAAAAACTCTTTGTAACTTGCGCACTCTTGCGGAAGGAGGGGTTTTTCGATCATTTCTGATCTGACTGTTTTGCGAATCGTTGAGATCTCTTTGTGCTCTTCTTCAAGTCGCTGGCCGCATAAGCTGAGTTGTTCGTTTTGGAGGGTTGTTCCCTCTTTGAAGACAGAAAGTGGCTTTAAGCTTTCCTCAAAGCTCTTAGCGCCCCCCTCAATAAAGGCTTGGGTCTCTTCAGAGAAAAGGGCTTTGTTTTCTTCTTTGAAAGAAAAGGTCTCTTTGTCTGCGCCCTCTAGTTTGGAAAAAAGAGCTGAGGCAACCCAACTAGCCTCAAAGGTCGCTTGGCGTGCTTCTGCACTTTTGGGATGCTTTTCCTCAGCCTCAGTTAAAGCTGAGGATTCCAGCCGCACCTCTTTTAAAAGCTCTCTTGAGTGCAAAAATTGCCCTTGCCAAAGGGAAAAGAGTTTGTCTTTGCACTCTCCCTGGACTTTTGATTCAGCAAAAGACGCGTCGAATTTTTTTGCCGAGTGGAGAAGGGTGTCTTCCAAGTCCGAGCCAAAAGTGTTTCGAATAGAGACTTCTTCCCAGACATTTTTCTCTATGTAGGCTTTTGCTACGGCGTTGCGCTTGGAGGACCATTCTCCAAGCTTTTTGAACGCTTCGGTGTCTTTGATAGAGATCTCTTTTTTCTCCGCCTCTTCGGTAGCAAGAGCATGGGCTTCAGATGCCTTTTCGCTTAGCTCGAAAAATTTTCGGTGGAGCTGGTCAGCATGAGCTTTGACAAGAACCTCGTCAGAAAGAGAAAAGATAAATTCTTTCGCAGCCACCATCTCATCGATGGTTTTCTCTTTGTCGACTTGGTGCGATTCGTCTTTTGGGTGGATTTTGAGCTTTTCTTGCCAGTTCCACCAGTCGGGGTTTTCTTTTAGCTCCCACTGTTTCTCGATTTTCCCTCTAACAAACCCTCTAGCTGTTTCAAAATGCCCCTTCATTCGGCTGAAAAAGCGATCTGAGTTTTTTAAATTGCTGATTTCTAGGGCTTGCGCTTTTTCTTCAGCTAAACCCTTCAACGTAGGGAGATTCTTATAATCAAGGGTAAAATCCTTTTCGCCGTCTCTTTTCGCCTGAGCCTTGATCGCTGCCATGCTAGAAGCATCTGTTCTCGCTACAAACCACTTAAACTTGTCGGTATGGCGAGAGGCTGCGACATAAAACATTTGCCTTGAAATATGGTTGCGATGGAGAAGATAGGTTTTTTCCCATGTCCCTCCTTGAGAAAGGTGTGCATTCACGGCGTAACCATGATGGAATTTTTTGTACTCTGTCGGGTCAAAGGGTATGGTTTTTTTTCCTTTTTCAGTCGTTATCTCGACCTCGACAAGATCGCTGTAGGCTCCAAGAATCTTTCCTCGCGTCCCGTTGTCTACTCCAAGATCAACGCTGTTTTGTCGAAAGACAATCAGATCGCCTTTAGCAAAATACCGCGGTCCATAGGAGGTGTCCAAGCATACTTCTTCTTCTTGCTTCAGATCGCCCCACCTAAGCCGTGTTTGGCGAATCATCTCGTTGAGGGTATGGGCTTCTTTATTAGTGGCTGTAATGATGATACTTTTTTCATAATTGGCCTTGCCGTTGGCATGATCTGCGGCCCATGCCTTAGCGAGATCGCTCATCGCTAACGCTCGCGTGTCGGCAAAATGAATGGCTTTCCGCTCTAGCAGCATGTCAATGGCATAGTCTGTTTTCCCCTTGGCAACAAAGAGCGCGATTTCTGCTTCGGCTTTGTCTTTTTGCCTTTGTATTTGGTTGAGCTCACATGTAGAGACTTGCTCGCTTAAATAGCGAAAACTCCCTCCTCTCCCTACTGGGGGAAGCTGAGCATGGTCGCCTGAGAGAATCACGCTTGATTTGTTTTTTGCTGCGAATTTTAAAAACTCGAGTAAATCTTCATTGGCGACTTTTCCCGACTCATCGAGGATGAAGAGGCTTTTTTTTGCGACATCTATTCGATTGTGTTTCGCTCCATGCATCAGACGATGCATGTTCATTGCACCGGCAATCCCCTTGTCTTTGAGAGCGTTTGCTGCAGGGCTATCGGCTCCAAGTGCAACGACATTCATGCCAAATTGCCGATAGGCATCATGAACCGCTTTTAAGACGTAGCTCTTCCCTGTTCCTGCAAGCCCTCGAAGAACCATGAGCCCTTCTCCCTTCATCAGGACATCGAAGGCTTTTTTCTGCTCTTCTGAGAGGTTTTTGGGGGCGCCCGCTAGTATCGGTTTTGCTTTTTGCTCCTTGAGGTAGCCGGCAACCTTCATGAGTTTGTTCTCTTCTTGAACCACCTCCCGCGTTGAGAACCGATCGACCTTCTCTTCTGTCTTTTTGTCGAGCATCTGCACAATCTCTGATTGCTTCCAAAAAGCCTCTTTGACCCTTTCTCGATGCGATTCTGGTGTGTGTTTGTCGATAAACCTATCGACATCTTCTGGCGAAAAAACACTTTGATATTTTGTGATCGCTTTTAGAATTTCTTGGGGGTTTTTTGAGAGTTCAGCGTTGAGTTGCATGCGTTCAATATTGTCAAACTGCAAGTCGAAAGCGCGACCATGTGTTCCTTTAACTCCAAGATGGATTTGCGAAATAATTCCTTCTGGGTCGCACCTTAGATCTAACCCTTTTTCCTTAAAAAAACTGTCTAGCTCTCTTCGACACATTGCGCCATGAGGCATTCTACTGAATCGGTAGAGAAACTCTTTTGCTTTGTGATCGCTTAACTCTTGTTTTTCAAGATCAACCGCTCTTTGTGTGAAATGAAAATGAGCGTGAGGTTGATCCTCTTTGTAATGGATTGTCATCGAAACAACAAGCCCTTCGGGAAGAAAGTATTTTTTGGCAAAACGCGTTGAAATCTCAATGAGATCTTCTTTAGAAAAACACTTCTCTTTAGGAAGAGCAACAATGTAATGAGACGATTCTTGGGAATCGACCCTTTTTTCTTTTTTGGCAACATGGTTCCATAGCCATTCGGGGTTTTTGAATTTTTTATCAGCTCCTTCAGGAGTCAGGATTTGATTAAAAATGGGTTCTTCTTTTTTATGAGAATAATCGAAAAGTTGCTCAGATTTAACACAACTCCCTTCAAAGAAAAGTCGAGCTTTTGTCAGATAGGCTTCTAGTTGCATAGCGCAACGTCCTTCCGTCCTCTTGATGTGAATGACTCGACCAAATCCTATTGCCATTTTTCTCTCTTTTCCCCATATCTTAATTTTTTGTTTTTTTGTTGGCAAGGTGGACTTGCGCAATAGCGTTGGGGACCAACGTATATTGCGCAGAAACCCCTACAGGGGTAGATGCTTTCTGACGCGGCCAGTTTTTTATACTCCCTAAGGCCGACGGCTTTCAAAATGGTTCCTTGGAACCTGATAGGAGGGTTATTTGAGGATTTTCTTCGCACGAAAGTAAGTTAGGAAAAACGCAGAAGTAGCCTCCAGGGAGGTTTCTTGCGTTTTAATTGAGGTTTGAGTAGTTTGATGTTTTTAACTTTGAAAAAAGAGGTCGATGATGCCAAGGGACTTTACGAAACAAGAAGAGAGAGAGAAAATTGAGTTGGATAAGTTGGAAAAAGCCGCTCAGAAAATTAAAGAGAAAAAACAGGAGATTCGTCAGAAACAAAAAAAAAGAGAAAACCATGAGAAAATTACCCTTGGTGGTCTGATAAAAAAGTCTGGCCTCAATCTGAACAACAATGAACTTCTTGGGATGCTCTTAGAGGCAAAAGAAACTTCAGAGAAAAACCAAGAAGTTAGGAAAAATTGGGCCGACAAAGGAGCAAAGGCCTTTGAACAAGATCAGAAGAAAAGCAAAACAAAAACCAACTGGAAAGGCGATGAAGCCATTTTGGTTTCTTTCAAATCTGAGCCGTCAAAAGACACAAAGAACAACCTGAAAAGTCTCGACTTAATCTGGAATAAACATATTCGAGTATGGCAAGGGTTTGCAAAAAAAGAAGAGGCAGAAAAAATGTTGGAAGGCTCAGGGGCGAACATAGAAACAGTCAAACTCAATGCTACTTAACAAGGGGATTTGATAGGCGAAAAAGACGAGGAAACTGCGAAAAAAATTTTCTTATTTTTTTTGAAAAAACCGTTCTTTTTTTCTAGGTGTTTTGTCAAAAAAATGTTATAATTTGAAGAAAGAAAAGGGGAACAATAGGACAAAAAAACGCCCTCAAGTGGTGGTGGAACACCGCAAGAGAGCTAACTAAAACACAACAACACCGGAGGTTGTCATGTCTCAGCTTACACAAGCATACCAAACAGAAAAAGAAACTCAAGAAGAACTTTTTGGAAAGTTTTTTCGTTTTTGCGCACTAGGCCACGGAGTTGTCAGCAAACAAAATGCTGCAAGGATCGTTGCCTGCCTAGCAGAGTTTTGGGAAGTCGGATGCCGACACAAGGATCTAGCCGAAAAAAA
>CAYTIT010000061.1:0-7714 GCA_964437975.1 uncultured bacterium | reverse complement strand
AAGAAGCCCCTTCACAAGCTTTGCAGCAAAAGCTTCGAGATTTAGACAAAGCGTTTAAAGATGCCTTTGACAAAAAGCAACCATTGAAACGGATTCCAAAATTCAAGAAGAAGGGAATGTCTGATGCCCTTCGCTATCCGCAAGGGTTGAAAGTTGATGAAGATCAAAAACGGATTTTTCTTCCCAAGCTAGTACCTCATCCAGTTTATGGTGACAAGAAAATAGTTTGTTAGTATTATCGTTGAGATTTTTTAGCCCAGGAGGAAAGATCTCATGACAAAAAAAATACATCATCACACTTTCAGAAGACGAGCAACAGCAACTCAAGAAACACATATCCAAAGGGGTCAATGGGGCAAGATCGATCCGTCGTGCACATATTTTGCTCCAGGCAAGTGAGGGTTTTAAGGATGAGGATATTGCTATCCAACAGAGATGTGGCGCCTCAACTGTCCAGCGTACTCGTCAGCGATATGTTGAGGAAGGACTGCCCTACGCGCTTTTCGATAAACCGAAGAGCGGCAAGCCGGAAAAACTGACCAGTAAAGCTAAAGCCTATTTAGTGGCACTGGCGTGTAGTGAGCCTCCAGAAGGTCAAAAAGTTTGGACTTTACGGATGCTAGGTGATCAACTCGTAGAGCTTGCTCTGGTTGAATCGATTTCCAGAGAGTGTGTGCGTACCCACTTAAAAAAAACACATGTAAGCCCTGGCAACACAAGCAGTGGTGCATTGGAGAAGTAAACGCGGAGTACATCTATCGGATGGAGAACTTACTCGATCTTTACGAGGAGGAGTATAACGAGCAATTGCCCGTAGTTTGTGTGGATGAAAAGCCTATTCAGCTGATCGAGGAGACCCGAAGATCGATTCCAGCTAAACCAGGGCGCGGTAAGAGGGTTGACTAGGAATATCGAAGGAATGGTTCTTGCAACCTATTTGTTGCAGTAGAACCTTTACGTGGGAAACGAAAACTGAAAACAACTGCACGTCGGACCAAGAAAGATTTTGCCGATTTTATCAAAGAACTCGTCGAAGATCCGGCCTATAAGAATGTGCATGGGATTCGGATTGTGCTTGATAACCTCAATACACATAAGCCCGAAGCTCTGTATGAGCGATTTGATCCGGAGACAGCACGGCAAATTCTACGTAAGGTGGAGTTTCACTACACGCCCAAGCATGGGAGCTGGCTAAATATGGCAGAAATTGAAATCTCAGTTCTCCAGACGCAATGCCTCAAAAGACATATTCCTTCACAGGAGTTTTTGAGGAAAGAAGTTTCCACTTGGGAAGCCAGGCGCAATGCTCGGAATGCCACCATTGCCTGGAATTTTACTGTACCGAAAGCGAGGGAAAAGATGGGTAGGTTTTATTTGTCATTACAAAGTGGATAAGGTACTAGGATGATTAAGCTATAGAAAAAGTTGCTCGATGACCGGAACACCAAAAAACATCACCCTCTCTCGCAAAGGAACATCCTGGTACATCTCCATTCAGACAGAATATGAAAAAGAAATCCCTTCACATCCCTCCAAGTCAATTGTAGGAATTGATATGGGGATCAAGAGGACATCGGGTGTTAGCCTGCGTGAGTAGGTTCGTTGGAACCTTCGATGAACCAGGAACCAGTAGGAAGTAGCTAGTGCAAGCCTACTCGTGGGATAATTTCTCAGGAACCTCCTTCCTTTAGGTGGGAGAGGATGTCAACGGCAACGCAGCCTAACTCCCCCCTCACGCCCCAGCTTGGGGGCCCAGAATAGCCCGAAATGCCTCGGGAAGAGGCGCGATCTGGCTGAGCGTTTGGCCTGACACAGGATGGACGAATGAAAGCGCATAGGCATGCAAAAAAAGACGGTGCGCGGCCTGATGGCCGCACCGGTGGCGCCCACCATACTGAACATCACCTAAAATAGGGTGGCCCTGGCTACTTAAGTGAACGCGGAGCTGATGAGTTCGCCCCGTGTGTGGCCAACATTGCAACAATGTCTTGTTGTTGCCCCGGCGAATACACCGCCAGTCGGTCATAGCCCGCTTTCCCGACGCGCTCACTTGCCACACAGTTTGCCCTTCATATCTTGTCTTTTCGGCGACAAAGGTACACAGCCTTTTTGTTTCTTCTTTCACCTGCCCCTGAACAACGGCAAAATAGCTTTTGGCGACTTGCCGCCGTTTAAAAAGGGCGGCTAATTGCTGCTGCATAGACGGCGTTTTAGCGACGACCATCACACCCGATGTCTCTTTATCGAGGCGATGAACAAGCCAAACAGGGCGGTTTAAGAGTTTGACGAAGGTCGCTTGCTCTGAAACAATGCCCGGAGGTTTGCAGCAAATAAGGAGATGGTTATCTTCAAAAAGGTGCGAAAAAGAGCGAGGTGGCGGCGGTTTTTTTGCCGGAACCTCATCAAAGTCGAGGCGATCTTTTTGCTGTAGACGAACAGAGCCAAAGCGCTCAATCACGCCATTTAACCGGCACCCCCCTTGCTCGAGAAAAGTCTTTGCCGCTTTAGCAGAAAGGTTGAATTTTTTTTGAAGATAAGAAACGAGCGTTCTACCCGCTTCTTGTTTCCCGACCGCGCGCGTTAACTGGTTAAACTTTCGATCCATTCGATAAGGAGGCGCACTCCACTCCCACTCGCGTGTGTCAAGTGATAGTCGCGCGGTTTACTGATACGCGCTGTCCCAGCGATATCAAGGTGAACCCAAGGCGTCTTGTTTTCGATAAACTTTTCTAAAAAGATCGCTGCTGTCACAGATCCCGGCCCGCGCTTTGTCGCGCAGTTTTTACAATCGGCAATAGAAGACTCAAGCGCCTCTTTGTAGTCGTCATCAAGAGGGAGTTGCCAGACCCTTTCTCCTGTTCGCTCTCCTGCACGGTAAAGTTGCTCTGCAACGGCGTCGTGGTTGGTAAAGAGCCCCATCCGCACCTCGCCCAGCGCAATCACAACAGCGCCAGTCAAAGTCGCTAAATCGACAATACGCGTTGGAGAAAACCGCTTTTGCCCAAATGTCAAGGCATCGGCAAGAGCGAGTCGCCCTTCAGCATCTGTGTTGGTAATCTCAACAGTCAGCCCCTTAGCAGACCGGTAAACATCACCTGGCTTATAACTTTCGGCGTCAATAGCATTTTCCGTTGCGGGCACCAACACGGCGATGTTGGCTTTCAGCTTCATCTCTGCGGCCGCTTGAATCACCCCTAACGCTGCGGCGCCACCACTCATATCTGTTCGCATATCTTCGATGTGGCCTGTCGGCTTTAAATTGAGCCCCCCAGTGTCAAAGGTCACTCCTTTCCCAACAATAAGCGTGAGATCATCACTTTTAGGGTTGCCGTGGTACTCGAGCTGAATCAGCGCAGGATCACATCGACTGCCGCTCGCTACAGCGAGTAAAAGCCCCATCTTCTCTTTTTCAATCTCTTTTTTCCCATAGATCTTTCCCTTCACCGTCGAGTGGGTACGGGCAAGTTTTTTAGCGACATCGCCGAGTGCTTGTGGCGTGATATCGAGCGCATTTCTATTGATAAGATCGCGCGCTAAATGCACCCCTGTTAAAAGAGATGTCACCTTCTGAGCTGTTTTCTTATCTTTGGTCCCGATCAACGTGACGGTTTCAATGTGAAAAAGCTTTTTATTTTCTTGCGACTTCCACTCTTCAAACACATAGAGAGTCAACCCAATTCCTTCGCAAACAGCGCGTTCGATGTCGATACTCGCCAGTTGTTTTAATGTCGGCAAAACGACGTTGATCCGCTTCCACGGCTTGGTTTGACACCGTTTGATCGCCGCCGCAAAAGCGCGCCGCAACTTTTCCATTGAGCACTCTTGGTCCTTACCAAGGCCGAGCAAGAGCAGCCGTTTATCGCCCTTTCCAGTTGGATACAAAAGGAGCGTTTGCCCTTGTTTCCCTTTAAAATCACCGGCGCTAAGAATAGGTTCAAGGTCGTTTTTAAGGTCGGAAGGCGCGCCGAGAAGTTCTCCTTTTTCCTTTCCCTCTACAAGAGGCAAGATGAGTAGATCGGATTCCGGGCGCTCTGAACTTGTGCTACAAACGTCAAACATGGCGGCTTTTTGTCCTCCTCTTGCTTAAAAGGGAATTTCTTCTTCGGAAAAGGAAAAGTCATTGCCGCCAAATGAAGCTGGCTGGTTCTCCGCGCTTTGAGGTGCTGTCCCCGCAGCAGCAGCAGCAGGGGCCGCTTCTTTTGCCGGATAGGGTTTAGCCTCTCCTTCTCCACTATGCGGTTGATCAGAAGATCTTCCAAAGGGGCTAAATGATAAATCGGTCGCCACGAGTTCGAGCGACACTTGGGGTTGGCCATCGCGGTTCGTGTAGATATGAGGTTTTTTCATTTCGCCTATCGCAACAAGGGCGCTTCCTTTCTTAAGGAACGACATCATCTTGTCAAAGCGCTCTCCCCACACGGTCACCCGCCACCACATCGTTTCGTCTTGACCGCCGCGTCGTTGATTGACCGCTAAACGCAATGTCGTCACTTTCTGACCAGAAGATGTAAATCTCACTTCGGGATCAGCTCCCAGCCTTCCAGCTAATATCGTTCGATTCATGCTATGCACCTCTTAGTAATGTCAAGCGAGGCTAGCAGTAGCCGTCACAAGAACTTCTTTGAATCAAGGATGAGTATACACAGTTTGCAAGGAAATTTGCAAGAACCTCATCGGCCGTTCCTTTCTCACCTACCCTTATGCACTCCTCATCTTCAGGCGGAATTAAAAACATCTGACGCCGAAGCTCTTTGAGCTCTTCGCGCAAAGCTTTCACTTCCTTTTCTAACGTTGTGATCCGGTTCTGAGCGGCACTAGACATGTCCCCTAAGTGGCCACTCACCAAATAGAGGCCAAAAGGTGTTGTTTTGGTGATGCTCCCTTCATGCGCCGCAAGATTTTTGTTTTCAGAATGTTGAGCGCTTCGCCGCCCTATATCATTTCCATGACACGACTTCAACGCGACTTCTCCGATAGACTCAGCTCCATCCAGCCGCGGTAACAAGATGCAAGCCATCAGACAAGAAGCGAGCAAAAATCCACCTATTTTCATAACGCTAAAAATACCCCTGAGTCATCTTTTCAAAAAAACTAAGCTGCCTTTTTTTATAAATATCGCCATCGTCTGTGAAAAAATAAATCTCCCCTTTTTCATTGGCGACTGGATCAAATGTGATTGTGGCTCTTTGTCCTCCCCTTGTTTGCTTTATTCCTTTTTCCCAAAGGACCTCTCCCCCTTTGGCCGGGTCGAGACAGCGGATCGATGCAATAAAGAGTTCCTTGCGTCGATGAAAAGTACATTTCCCCTTTCAAACCGAGCGTTGGAGCAGAGTATGTCTCTTCTGTGTCTTGCATTAAGTGCCACTGATTGCCTTCATACAAAAAATTAATTTTTCCTTTTGTCGAGACAAAATAGATCCGACCTTTGCCATCGGGAACAGGGTAGATCCGCGGCGAAAAGGCGCCGGAAATTCTCCTGCTTGGTCTGCCTGAACAGTGCTTAAAGTCTTTGCTAAGAAAATGGAGGGTGTAATCACTCGTATTGGACGAGACATAGTAAACATCATCACTCAAGACAAGAGGGCAAACTGGCGCTAAATCTGTTTTCAAGTATTCAACCACAGCAGATAGCTCGTTCATCTTTTCCGCGCATTTTTTTTCGCGCTCACCTTCGAAAAGAGCCTGGAAAAAGCGCTCTTTTCTCTCTCGTTCGTAGATCGACGAGTAGTTGATGCAATAGACACTCTTTTCTGACGGATAAAAAATGTGTTCACTTTCTGCATCAAAGGCGAGCTGGAGGTGCCATAGCGTATTGATCGCATGCTTATCTTTTAACATGCCCTCTTGACTTAGATGTAAAAAGAACCCTTTCTTCATAATCAGCATAAAAAAGACTGCGGATCGCTTGTGATCCCTCATAGCGCCACACGATCTCTTTATCTTGGTTCATGCACCGTACGCTGCCACTTTTAAGCCCAATAAAGAGATCGCCGCTCCTTGGATCGCTAGCTAAAGAAAGGATTTTTCCCACGCGCTCTTTCCACACAAGCGCGCCTTTTTCGTCAACGCAATAAAGATGGTCAGCGGCGCCAAATACAAGGCGCTTGCGTGCGCGATCATAGGCTACGGCATAAATAGCGCCTGCACTTTGGTAGCTCCAAAGAAATGCGCCGTCGTCATTCAAGCAGTCAAGGTGATGGTCGCTTGTCCCGAAGAAAATGCACGTTTCAGCCAAGGCGATGCCATACACATTCCCGTTGGTTTGGTATTTCCAAAGAAATGCGCCGTCATCGTTCAAACAGTAAAGGTGTTGATCACTCGATCCCAAAAGAACTCTTTTGTGCTGGCAATCCTAGGCGACAGCAAAAATTGCCCCGCCAGTTTCGTATTTCCACTTGTGAGTCAAGTGTTGCGAGCCGAGCAGCGAGCTGAATGAAAAAAGAACCATCCACCATGCCATGACCCTAACGCCAAAGCGGCGGCGAGAAAGGTGTGCTAGGGTGAGGGCACATCTTCGGCTAAAATTCAAAACGGACACCGACATCAAGTCCATTAAGACTAAGCCCTCCAGTTGGCGTCAGATTGTTGGCAAAGGGAATAACATACTGGCGCCAAAAGTACTGCGCTTCCCATCCCAGAAGAAAACTAAAAAAGACACACTCGCCCACACAAGCGCTCCACTCCATGCCGATCAGCGCACTCGCCGCGGGCTGCACAGCATACAGATTATGGACAGTCAACCTCTTTGCTTGCTGCGTCGCTCCACTATCGAGGGCGTCGCCCTGATTGGTCGCTTTAAATTGACCGTAAAGAAGGGCCCCTCTCGTAGCGACATAAAAAGCAAACCCCTTGACAGGGCTCCAGCGGCCATCTACCCCCACCTCAGGACCAACACCCCAAAATCTGGACTTGGTTTCCATCGTTCCATTGGGCAAAGAGACACTTCCCCCTGAGTAAGAAAGGTTAAAGTGTTGGCGAATCGATGCCCCTTTGATCCCCATACTGGGGCGAGCACTAAGGTGGTCTCCGATCAAACTCCACCGTCCAAGTTCAAAGTTTCCAGTATAAAACTGGACTCTCCACCGCGCTCTAGCCTGTTGAAACCGCGCGACCGTTGCTGTGGTCGGCGTTTCATTAAAAAGAAAGCTTTTTGTCGCTAGGATATTCCCTGTTATCTTATCTAATGTGTTCGTGTACACATAAGTTGCTCCAAGACAAAAATCCCAGTCGTCGTAGGCGAGGTTTCCGCCGATGACCAACCGTCCACCAGGGTTATACTCAAAATCGGCGGTGCGCAACTCGGTGCTAGGGGGATTCTCATTGACTGCGGATAACTCGCGCGCCGCATAGGTCAACCCATCTTCTGCTACCCGCCACCACAAAAAATCGAGGGCAAAGTAAAGGCCATCTGATCCCGGACACCCCCGCGCAGAAGCAAGCGCGCGCCGGTGCGCGGTTTTTTGTGCCCGCTCAAGTTGCGTCAACCGCTTTTCGTGGGCGTGTAATTGGTTTTGCGCAGAGCGATAAGGCGACGTCTTCGAGGCCGGTTGTTTCTTTTTTTGCATCGACGGCGTTTGATGTTCTTCCGCTTCGAGCTGCGCAATGCGCCGGTCTAATTCACCGATCCGATCATCGCAAAGACCTGTGGCAGCAACCGTGACTAAGGCTAAGACCGTGCAAGATAAGCGCATCATTTACACACTCCTTTAGTAGG
>CAYTIT010000060.1:0-7716 GCA_964437975.1 uncultured bacterium | reverse complement strand
AAAACTAAAATGGTTAATTAATTATGACAGTTGGCGTAAATATCAATAGTCGATCTTTAAGGTCGTTAAAAATTTTAAAAACCCAGCTTAAAACATTAAAGAGAGAATATGTCAAAGGATACCAACTTGTACAACAAGGTCATAAAGAGAATTTCTCGGGAGTGATTGATGCTGTAATCGGTCTCGCTCTCACGATGTTTTCCGGATTTATATTGATTTTTTTTGCCTATAGGTACGCTATTAGCGCAAGAAACCACTTTAAAAACGGCTATACCAAGGTTTCGGCGGGCAAAAAGAAAATGCAAGACGTTGAGCCAAAAATTAAACTAGTTATCAGCAGAATAGGTAGCCTCAAAACTAAAATCATGGCTCTTTACCACGCCAAAGTACTCTCACAGCAGAAGCCAAATTGAGCCTCCCCATGGATAAAAATTCAAGGGGTTCTAAAAGCAACCAGGTTGTCTTTCTATAGCTCTCGGAATAGAAGTTTCCTTCTTCCCTACAAAACATCTATAGCCCTCGACAACTTTCATGTTCTTTTTAGCGCGCGACAGGCTCTGTCTCTGCCTAAGGTCAAAGCTGGCAAGCCTTGACTTGCCCATCGCCTGCTTTTTCAGCTTCGACATCGCACGCTGCAGCAGCGGCTGCGCAGCCAACCAAGCCTGTTTGGCTTGGGACATGTCGAGCCTATTTTTGTTCACATCACTCGCAAGATAGGTGCTGAATAAGTCCTTTTGGGCTAAAGCACCACATGGACAATGATGTCATCATTCCCGCTTCTTGAATGACCATGAAAAAGAGAAGGATGGCCTTTTCATGCGACTTAGTCAACGTTTAAATGCAACCGCCTCGGCACACTCAATGAAAAGCGCCATGATGATTTCTTGAGCGGCAAGGTGCGCTTTTTGAGCACTTACGCAAACAAGGAGAGGCAAAGGGAAGATGATCATACAGATAAAAACACGAAGGGCAAAAAAGGCAATAGGTTTGAGATTGTCGGGTAGGTCATGGAGCGGAGAGTAGCGATGATGGGAAACGGCATGACTCAAAGTTAAGGTAAACGCGTAAAACAAGTCGAAAGCAAAGAAGCTGCACATCTGCGCGCTTGTTTGCTTTAAGGGGTAACCGGTGAAATTTGTTGTCCATTGCGAGGCAATGTGTGCAAGTTCTTCTTTCACCGTCTGGAGTGCTACCTCGTGTAGTGAAAGGGGGGTGATAGCCCAGCGAGGCCACCGGGAGGCAAAGACTTGGAAATATAAAGGAAAAAGTTGGAAAAGAGGAACAGTACTAGTGACAAGCCAACGGTTAATATTTTGATGCGCAAGCCGGTTCACGACGGTAGCTTGGCCGACCCATCGACAGCTTAAAAGCATGCCATGGTTGAGGGTATTTAAGGCTGTCGTGCGAGCAATCATTGAGATAGACATGAGATGATACGGTGGTAAAGTTCAAAAAAGAAAAAATTTTACAACTAAGAGATGAATTTTTACAAGTCTATCTACCGAGCGTGGTGCAAGGGCGTTTGCTGGGAAACAGGAAGACATGTTAAACTCTTCTTTTTCCTGGTGTTCTCGGTGGTAAAGGAAATTTATGTCGAACTCGAGAGGTGAGGAAAAGGGGCTAAGCAACGGGGACGATTTTGCATATGGATGGACGTGCCGCTCTTGAAGTGGATCAACTCAGCGTAAGCTATAGAGATCATGTGGCTCTTTGGGATGTTTCTTTTTCCCTTGAGCCAGGCAAGATGATCGCTGTGATGGGGCCCAACGGCGCCGGAAAGAGCACGTTGCTGCAAGCTGCTTTAGGGCTTGTGAAGCCTTTTGCTGGCCGTGCGTTGATCTTTGGCAAGCCGGCCCACGTCGAAAAAAAGCGCGTTGCGTACCTTCCCCAAAAAAAAAGTGTCGACTGGAATTTTCCAGCTACCGTACTCGACGTTGCTTTGATGGGGCGCTATCACCACTTGGGCGCATTAAAATGGTACCGCAAGCGGGATAAAGAGGCGGCGTTTGCCGCTTTACAAGAGTTGAGGTTAGAAGCGCTTGCCAATCGCCAAATTGGCGAACTATCTGGTGGACAGCAACAGCGCCTTTTTTTGGCGCGAGCGTTGCTGCAAGAACCCGATCTTTTTTTTCTCGATGAACCTTTTGCTGGGATAGACAAAGTCACCGAACAAGACATCGTCGCTTTACTGCGGCGATTCAGAGATGAGGGCAAAACGGTAGTTGTCGTTCACCACGACCTGAAGACGGTCAAGAGCTATTTTGACCACATCGTTTTGTTAAAAACCTCTTTGGTGGCTTGTGGCGATGTCGCAACGCATTTCACTCACGAAAATATCCAACGCACCTTTGACCATACCGACGGCCTTTTCCGAGAGGTGCGCGCGTTAGCAGCGCGCGAAAAAGCGGGAGTGCGGTAGTGGACTATTCCTTGATTGATTTTTTTTCTCACCCTGTGTTGCGCGCAGCCACTTTAGGTTCGCTCTTTGTCGGAGTGAGCAGCGCCCTTGTGGGAAGCATCCTTTTAGTTCAGCGCCGCTCTTTGTTAGGCGAGGCTTTATCGCACGCCGCTTATCCGGGATTGCTTCTTGCCCCCTTTCTTTTGGGCGTGCTGCCCTTTATACCGCGCGCAGCGCTTCCTGTTGTCGCACTGATCGGAGCCTTTGTGTTCACAGGTGGTGGGTTCCATGCTGTCAGCCAATGTGAACGCAAGCTTCGCATGAGCTCTGACGCCGCTTTATCACTTGTTTCGGCTCTCTTTTTAGGGCTGGGGGTGACCATGGCAAGCCGGGTGCAGTTTGCCTACCCGCTCGAATCTCAGCGGTTGCAGACCCTTCTGTACGGACAGGTCGCAACAATGACCGAAAAAGAGGGCGCTCTTTATGCCTGTTTTGCCGTCGTGTGCGCGTGTTTTATCATTGTCTATTTCCGTCAGCTCGAGATGGCGCTCTTTGACCGAGCTTGTGCTTTGCAGCGCGGTGAGCCTGGGCGTTTGATGCACACCCTTTTTGTTGCGATGCTCCTTTTAACAGTTGTTTTCGGCGCTAAAACCGTCGGCATTGTTTTGCTTTCGGGCATGTTGATTGCTCCAGCTGTGGCGGCGCGGCAATTGACCGATCGACTGGGAAGGTTGATGATCTTTGCCGCGTGTTTAGGTGCTCTAAGTACATTGAGTGGGCACCTTCTCGCCCTCTACCTCCCTTTGTGGCTCGGTCGAGAGGTTGCCTTGCCGACAGGGCCAATGATGGTGCTTGTTGCAACGGCTCTGTGTGGCCTTGCGCTCTTTTTTGCTCCTAAACGCGGTGTGGTGGTTCGGTTGGTGCGGATCATTTCCTTTCGGTTTCACTGTTTGAGAGAAAACCTCATTAAAGCTCTGTGGAAAGCGCGCAAGCCGCTACCTTTAATGACGTTGCGGGGGTTGATTGGCGCGGAAGGGGGACTTGGGTTGCGCTGGCACGTAAGGCAACTTATACGCCAAGGATGGGTCGTGCGCGAAGAGAAGGACACTTACCGTTTAACGTCGCTTGGAGCAAAAAAAGCGGCGCAACTTGTGCGCCTGCACCGGTTATGGGAGCTTTATTTGACTTCTGAGCTTCATATCCACCAAGATCGCGTTCACCGCAGCGCCGAGGAGATGGAACATATTTTGACACCTGAAATAGAGCGAAAATTAACCCATCTTCTCAATAACCCCCAAACAGATCCCCACTCTCAGCCTATTCCGCAATGGGAGGATCTGCAATGTTAATGACTCATCCTTACTGGGGCGTTTCTTTTACGGAATTTTTTGTCGTTTTATGGAAAAGGGTGCTGTTGCTTCTTTCTGGCGAACTCGCATTGAGCGCTCTGGCAACAGATGAAATTCAACTCATCGTTTTATGTGCCGTCGCGCTTTCAGCGGCGGGGATAGGCGCTTTTCTCGTTCTCCAAAAAATGACAATGTTGGCAAACGCGCTGTCGCACACACTGCTGCTCGGCCTGGCCCTTGCCTTTATTCTAGGAAAAGTCGATGGTCGAGCGGCGGTGTTGAGTTTGTCGACGCTTGTGAAAGCGGCGTTGATCAGCTCTTTATTAACAGTTGTTGCGGTCGAGCTCTTGCGGCGTGGTGCAAAAGTGCAACGGGATGCGAGTATTGGCCTTGTATTTACCCTCTTTTTTGCCTTAGGGGTTTTGCTGGTGAGCATGAAAGCGCGCTATGCTCATCTCGGTGTGGAAGCGGTGATGGGCAATAGCGATGCGCTGAATCGGAGCGATATGCGGTTGGCCCTTTTTACTTTGGTCGGGAATGTGGCGCTCCTTTTCGTCTTTTTTAAAAGGTGGAAGATGGTGGCGCTCGATCCAGTATTTGCCAAAAGCCTCGGATTGACGCTCTTTTTGTTGCAAGGTGTGTTGCTTTTTCAAACGGCTGTGACAGCGGTTGTCAGCTTTCGCGCAGTTGGGGTTTTTGTCTTTTTAGCGCTCCTTGTTGTCCCTTTTATTGTTGCCCGCCTCTTTGCCAAAAAGCTTAAGGTGGCATTGGCTTTCGCTGCGTTCATCGGGGCAGGAGCCTCGATCGTGGCAGTTGCTCTAGCACGCCATTTGCTTTCGGTGCACCAAATGTCGGTTTCGACGTCAGGGCTTGTCGCGCTCCTTTTAGGACTTATTTTTGGAATAAGCTGGAGCGTGAAAGAGAGGTGCGCACAAAGAGGTGCGCACAAAGAGCGTGTGCAGATGGAGGCTGTGAAAGGATGAGAAAACGGATTGCCCTTTTAGGAAGTACGGGATCTATCGGGGTGCAGACGCTTGCTGTTGCCGATCACCTGGGAGAGGCGATTGAGGTTGTTGCGCTTGCCGCCCATGAGAGTATTGAGCAACTCAAAAAGCAAGCCCTTACCTATCGCCCGCGCTTTGTTGCGGTCTACGATCGAGATAAAGCGCATGCCCTTGCCAAAGAGTTGCCTTCTATTCCCGTGTTAGCAGGAGAAGAGGGGTTGATAGCTGTTGCAACGGCAAACGAAGTTGATTGCGTTGTCTGTGCAATGAGCGGTGTAGCGGGGGTTCTTCCTACTTACCGCGCGCTTGAAAAAGGGAAAGAGGTGGCATTGGCGAACAAAGAGGCGTTGATTCTTGCGGGGCCCCTGATGGTAGAATGCGCTCGCACAAAGGGAGGAACACTCATCCCGGTCGATAGCGAACATAGCGCTCTTTTTCAGTGCCTAGATCGAGAAAAACAGTGTGCTGCGTGTCGCTTGATTTTAACGGCCTCAGGCGGCCCTTTCCTCAATGTGCCGCATAGCAGGTTGTCCCACATGACAGTTGACGATGCGCTTTGTCATCCAAATTGGTCGATGGGGAAAAAAGTGACGATTGATTCGTCAACTTTAATGAATAAAGGGCTTGAGGTGATTGAAGCGCACTATTTATTTGGATTTCCACTCGACCAAATCGATGTGATCGTCCACCCCCAAAGCGTTGTCCATAGCCTGGTTGAATATGTCGATGGCTCTTTGCTTGCTCAACTCGCTGAGCCCGATATGAAACTGCCTATTCAATATGCATTAACCTATCCCGAGCGAAAAAAGGGACTCCTTTCTCGCTTTAATTTTCTAACCTATCCTAAACTGGAGTTTTTTCCCCCTGATCGCCGTAAATTTCGGTGTTTACAGCTCGCTTACGATGCGGCCAAAGAAGGGGGGACACTTCCCTGTTTTATGAATGCAGGTAACGAGGTGTTAGTCCACCGATTTTTAGCAAAAGAGCTGGGATGGCACGAAATTTCCTCGCGCCTAGAGCACTTGATGATGGCGCATCAGGTCATTTCATCACCCGATCTTGAAACGCTCTTAGCTGTCGATAAAGAAGCGCGACGGCAAGCGGCATCTATCTAGAGGATTTGCTTAAGATGATTCACATCATGTATATCTTGTTGGCCCTGTTAGGACTTGGGCTATTAGTCTTTATTCACGAACTCGGTCACTACTTTGTCGCTCGGCGCGAGGGAATGAAAATCGAGGTGTTTAGTATTGGCCTTGGAAAGCCTCTTTTTTCTTGGACTCATCGCGGCGTGAAGTGGCAAATTTGCCCGCTTCTTTTTGGTGGCTATGTCCGCATTGCCGGAATGGACAAACAAGGCGATAAAGAGCCTCACGAGATACCCGAAGGGTTTTATGCAAAAAAACCGTGGGCGCGGATCAAAGTCGCGTTGGCTGGCCCTCTTGCCAATCTCCTCTTAGCTCTTGGCCTTTTCACCGTGATCTGGATCGGAGGTGGGCGCGAAAAAAGCTTTTCCGATTTTACCCAGCTGATTGGCTTTGTCGATCCACAATCTGATCTTTATCAGCGTGGCGTGCGCCCTGGCGATGAGCTTCTCAAGTACAACTGCGAGCCTTTTAGTGGAAAGCAAGATTTAATTTATGCGGCTATTTTCAACGGACGCCCTGCGACGGTTGCGGGGAATAAGGTCGACTATTTTGACGCGGCCAAAACTCCCTACGATTACACGCTCACGCCTTACCAATCGCCCTATTTACAAAGTGGAATGAAAAGTGTCGGCGTTCTTGCGCTGGCGCATTATTTAATTTACGAGCAAAATCCCGCTGCCCCTTTCTCTCCTAGCCATCCGATGGCAGCAAGCGGAATTGAGCCAGGTGATCGCCTCCTTTGGGCTAATGGGCAGTTGATTTTTTCCCATGAACAGCTCAGTGAAGTGATCAACGACAACCGCGTCCTTATCACCTTTGAGCGCGCACAAACTGTCCATGTTGCTGCGGTCGACCGCTTCCGTATTGGCGATTTGCAGCTTTCACAGCAAGAAGCGCTTGAAGTGAGTGACTGGCATTACGCCGCCGCGCTCGAAGGGAAAACCTCAGAGAGTTTCTTTATCCCTTACGCTTTAAATGCCGATTTAGTTGTTACAAAAAGTATTCCACTGTTAGATCCCGCGGGGCCACAAGGTGAAAAGGTTTTACAGCCAGGAGACCACATCCTTGCTCTCGGGGGAAAAGACGTGAAGACGCCTGCTGACGTGATGCGCGCAGTTCAAACCCGCTTTGTGCAGATCATCGTCGAGCGGGGAGCGGCCCACGCGCCCCTTTCTTGGCAAAAAGAAGACCGCGCTTTTGAAGCAGATACTCCCTGGGAAAAGCTCCTTCCTCTTGTCAAGTCGATCGGTACCAGAGCCCCTTTAACTCAAAGTGGCCCCTTCCATCTCCTTAACCCGGTTGTCCCCGTTGCATTGAAAGAATTCCCCTTCTCTCCAGCAACTCAAGAAGAGCTGAAAAAGCAAATAGAAAACCAGCGGCGCGTGGTTGAAGGAATCAAAGATGGAGCCCTAAGAGAGCGAGCGCTTGAAGAGTGGAATCAGCGCCAAGAAAGGCTCATGTTAGGGATTGCTTTGCGCGACCGAGCGGTCATTTATAACCCTCAACCATTTACCCTTTTTCGTGGCGTACTACGCGAAATTTTCTATACCCTAGCAGGCCTATTCAGTGGGCACATTAGCCCGAAGTTTCTCGTTGGTCCCGTCGGCATCGTCCAAGTGATGCAAAAAAGTTGGGGCGATGGTTTTAAAGAAGCGCTTTTTTGGCTTGGCGCAGTCAGTCTCAACTTGGGGATCTTGAACCTCCTTCCCATCCCTGTTCTCGACGGCGGCCATATCTGCTTTTCTCTCGTTGAAGCGGTGCGGAAAAAACCGCTGAAATCACAAACGATGCGGCGCGCGATGATTCCCTTCATTGCG
>CAYTIT010000059.1:0-7716 GCA_964437975.1 uncultured bacterium | reverse complement strand
CTCCCAACGTCGAAGTGGCAATAGCAAAAAAGGCAAAAAAGCGCCCAAGAGTGACAAAAACCCCTTCCCCTGTTACCGCTTGAAACACTGCTGTGATAGGCTCGCCTAACTGAAAAGCCTTTTCGATCAGCGCCCTTGGAATCCCGCCAATGATCAGCCATTGCCATGCGATATACACGAGAAGAGGAATAAGCGATCCCCACCAAATGGCGAGGCGAAGCGCCTTTCTATCGCGTTCAAGGTAGGTACACAGCGAGGGAATTATGTTGTGAAATCCAAAGGCGCTAAATAAAATGGGCATGGCACCAAACATCGCAGGCCACCGCTGGACAAGCAAATAATCAGAGCTCACCGCTGAAGCCCCACTTCCGAGAAGAGCAAGCCAAGCAGTGACCATGGCCAAGCTCAGAATAATGTTGACCCGATCAATCCAACGCGGCCCAATCACGACAACACCGCCAAAAATGAACCCAAAAAGGGCCAAGTGTTTGTGATGCGCCCCTTCGAGCCCCAACGCCGCAAGCCCATGACCGAGTAAGGGACCACCAGCAGCAAAATAAGCGATCATGAGACAATAATACAAAAAAGCAAAGGTGATTCCGCAAAGATACCTTCCTCCCTTGCCGAGAAAGGCTTCCGAAATAGACAAGACGTGGCTTCCTTCGGGGAGCCACAAACTCGCTTCTAAAAAGAGCAAGCCTGTGCACAGCATAAAAAGCCACACGGTGACAGTCATGATGCAAGCGGGAAGAAAGCCACAGCCCGCTGTAACCAGTGGGATAGCCAACATCCCCGCGCCAATCATTGTCCCTGCAATTAAAAACGTTCCACTCAACGTGCGTAGCCAAGAAGACGAAGTCATCATAGATTTTTACCTCACTTGCCCTCGCAACCGTTTTGGTTACTCAGACAACGGAGAAGAATACGCTTTTTGACCATGCTGACGCAAGAGCTCTTCTTTACGCGCTGCCAACTTGTTGATTTCTTCTTGGTACCGCGCCGCGATTTCTCGGCTCTTATCGGCTTGCTCCCACGCTCGTCGAGCGTCAATGAGGTTGGGGAACTGAAACTGCAGTCGATCTCCTTGCTCTTGAGAACGCGCCGCACGCGCAAGCTCTTTATTCCGAAGCTCTGTCAACACCTCAACAGCCTGGTCAATAGATTCGACTTCTTGACGCCATTGGCTTGATGGCAACTCTTTCACAAGGGCGAGCTCTCCCCCATGAGAAGTCAGAGCAGAGAGTTCTACACACACTGCAAGACCAAAGAGACATCCAAAGGCCAAGATCCACTTCATGTTTACCTCATGGTCACCAGCTTGACGGTTGGGTGACGATCTCGATCAACCAAGATTTCAAACACCCGCTTATAAACCTCACTATAGCAAAATCATTTCAAAGTTCCACTTTTAAAACCCAGGTGACTGGCAAAACCTTGGGAGCAGTGGAAAAAGAGGCGCTACCACTCGTCATTTAAGCATCGGTTTGTTCCCTTTGCCCTTATCCCCCCTCTCTTTTCCACCGGCTCCTTCGCCGATCAAAAAGGGCCGAGCACTGGCTGCGCGCTCAACTCTCACGTGTTGAAGCGCAACCGGTAGATCCATTTTTTTCTAAAGGGCCCTATCTAGAAGGAAGTTTCTTCCACCTCATGGCCTCTGCTTCTTCTCGTCGAATGAAAGAGGTGACCAACATGATACCAGCCACAATCACTCCACCGCCGACAAAAAAGGTCGCAATATACCCCAACTGGCCCATTAAGTAGGTTCCGACAAAAGGGAAAAAAGCACCCCGCACACCGACGGCGAGTAAGTTGGCTGTGGTGTAAACAGAGCTTGGCCGATCTTTGGCATAACTCGGCCCAGATAAGTTCCAAACAAGACCACTTCCCGCTTGCATCACCCCATATAAGAAGTAAGCACCATAGATAAAGAGCAAGTTGAGCTGCCCAAAGGCGAGCAAACAAGGAAAAAGAAGGGTCAGGGCCATGACCGAGCGGCTGAGCCTGAGCAGTGAAAAGCGGCTAAACTGTTTAACCCAAATAGGAGAAGCCACGATAAATCCGACCCCCTTGCCTACCATTGAAGCGGTCATGATGTCTGCGTACGTCAGCCGAAGATCAACCGCTAGAAATGCCCTGACCGCAGGATAAATAAGGATTAACCCCGCCCCACCGCAAAAAAAAGCGAGCTGAAAGCGCAAAAAAAAGAGATCTTTGCGCAGCAAGTGAACAACATCGCGTACAGGCCGCACCATCAGGCGACCCAAAGAGGGCTTTTTTTGTTTATTTTTTGTTAAGGCTAGCCCAGGCAATAAGAGCATGAACAAGGTCGAGCTCATTCCGACGAGCGCCGTCAAGGAAAACAATCCTTGCCAACTCATCCACTGCTTAGAGAGGATGTGAACAAATACAAGTGGAAAGGCGATATTGCTGCAATAATTGATTTTAAGGCCGAGCGAACACACCTTTTCTCGAACTCCCTCTTTCAGTGTCGCTCGAAAAAACTCCATCCAGGCTGGCTTCATCCCCTTTTCCATCACCCAATAAACGGCGAGCGACCCAATCAAAAGCCACGTGTTTTGATAAAAAGGAAAAAACAGAAAGGGAAGATAGCGAAGGAGATTTGCCAAGACTAAATTCATTTTAACGAGATCTTGACGGCGGTGGATAATAGCGCTCCAGTAAGGAGAAAGCAACGAGCACCCCGGCTTGAGGGCAAAAAAGACCCCCAGCTGAAACCCAACAACCCCTAGTTCTTGAATCAGAATCAGATCCAACTGAGAAAGAAGGTCGAACAAAGGGCTTCCACAAAGAGCATTCCAAAGAAAAGCTTTTTTTGTTTTTTGGGGCGTTAATTGTTGCGTCATTGTATCCTTATTCACTAAGGGAAAGAAAACCACCCTAGACTGATCATCATTCAAGCGTGGCAACGTCCCCACGTGTTGAAGCGCGATCGGTATAAGGATAACATGCTCGTGATTTACGCGATATTTCGGCTCAATACACCAAAAACAATATTTTATTTTTAAATCATCTCTTGTTGTTAACGCGCTGGGTCGACCGATCGCACTTCAATACGTGGGAACTTTGCCCTGGCCAGCGCGCTCCGAAATCACGTGCGGTAGATAAACACAAAAAATGGTAAAATGAGGGATCTACCGATTCCGATTCAAGGATCGCGCTCGGTATAGCTCCTTTATGATGCCCCTAACGCTCACATGACCACGCCCTTTTTCTTCCACTTGATTGCGCTGTCTATGCTCTTTTTTTTGAGCACGCCTTGCCCTGTTTTTTCGCTGCAACTTAGCGAAAAAATGCGCGCCGCCTCGCCTGGAGACTACGCTGTCATCCACCAACATCGCCATTATACGCTCCTCCATGTGCATAGCTGCACCGATAGCGAAATTGTTTTTGAAGAAATCAGCGCCCCCGCTCATCAGATTGACCTGGCAACAATCGAGTGGAAAGAATGGGTCCAAAAGCGCGCCCCTGGCCACACATCGTGGATTCTCTACGCTATCGAGCGCAAGCAAAATAGGGTAACAGAGTGTTTTTCGCTTACTCGTCGCGCTCACCTTTCAAAAGAAGCGATCAATGGATTTTTTTCTAAACTCCTTCGCCTGAACCTCACACTCGTTCCTTTTCAACAACGGCTGCAGCGGAGCGCGCCACAAAAAGCGGGCGAAGTCGGTCAAAGGAAAGTTTGGGGCCCTCCTCTGTATGTTGATGGCCACACATGCCAAACACCTACCTATGATGTGTTTCATGCTACATGGCCGCGCGACGGGTCAAAACTCTCAGAGCGCACCTTGGTCTTTTATTTCGATGCCGCGCGCCCCCGTTTTCCTTTTCCTGTTTGGATTCAAACGCATAGTGGGCCAATCAAATTCAAGATGCACGCCATCGATTCGGGAAGTGGCCTTACTTCGCCTCAAAAAGAGCTACCGCGCCGCTTACCTACCTTCGCTTCTGCCATGAAAGAAGACCAACACACTCTCTTGTTAACCTTGCATGCCCCCCTTTACTATGCCAACTTTGCTCTTTACGCTATAGATACCGCGGTTGCTCCGCGCAAAACGCACGCGATCCCCTTTACCTTTTCTCGCAAAAGCGAAGTGACCACCCTCTTAATCGACAAGAAGGAGCTCGAAAATCAGTTCACTCCGGGCCATACCTACCTATGGCTTGCTGTCCCAGAAGAGCGTCACTGCTACGCTGAACATCCTCACCTTTTCACTTGGGTTCCTCCGACTCAGGAAAGTGAAAAGCCTGCAGCTCCGAAGTTAAAAAAGCAAGCTGCTCAAAATAACGGCGGTGACTCTCTTCCATGACTTCAGGAGGCTCGTTATTATCTAGATCGCGTACATGCTCAATCCCCCGTTTTTCGAGCTCTAGCACAAGGTCTTCTAATTGCTCATACGCCCTCTTAGATAGCGCCCGTATTTGCTTCATGACGGCGTCGATATCTCTTTCCCAAACATAGAGGTCAATGGTCACAGGTGGCATCTGCGCTAAATCGCGCAATTGCCAAAGCAAAGGCTCGAGGCTCTCTTCGGGGCTAGGTGGTTTGCGGTGAAAAAATTTCATAACAACTGATTAAAAAAACGGCGGGCGCTTTGTTTAAACAAGGAAGCGGTCCCTTTTTCCAACAACTCACGCGATCGACGCGCCCTCCTTCAGATGGCGCTGTTAAATTCCAAAAAACAGCAAAGTAGGTTTTTTCTTCAAGGCAATCGAGGACACTATCGATCATTTTCTGGGTTCGATAAGGCGCTTCGATAAAAAGTTGGGTTTGCCCCTCTTTTTTTGCAGCGCGTTCCATTAAAATGAGCTTTTTTCTAAGCGCTCCTTCTTTGCGCGGTAAATACCCTTGAAAAGCAAAGTTTTGAGCGGGAAACCCAGATAACATCAACGCATAAAAAAGAGATGATGGCCCTGGTAGCGGGTGAACGGGGATGTTTTTTCTGCGACATAAAAAAACAAGGTCCGATCCTGGATCGGCGAGAATAGGAAGACCTGCATCAGACAAAAGTCCCCACGCTTCTTTTCTCTCTAAAGGGGCCGTCAAAGCCGCTATCTCAGCAGCCGTTTTGTGCTCATTGCACAAGGAAATTGGAAGCTCGCTTAGAGGCGCACGATGCAAACTTCCAAAACGGCGCAAAAAATGCCGCGCTCCTTTCTCACTTTCGGCAATCACTCCATCGAGCGCTAAGACAAGTGGTTGGAATGATCCCAAAAAGCCCTGCTCGTCGCCAGCGTCGGGACTTAAGAGATTAGGTAAAAGGTAAAGACCTGGTGAAACCGCCATCAAACCCCCTCCCGGCGCAGCCTACCGATGAAGTGCGTCAAGGCGAGGTGGGGAGGAACTCCCAATCGGAGCCGCCGCTCGCACTCGGCGAGAAGGCGCATTCCCTCGAGCAACCGCCTTTCACCTAAACAGGCTCGAAGTTCACTGTAGCGCTTGGGTTGCTGCGGGCGCACCCCCTGTCCCTTTTCGCCTGCGGCAAGTGCCCTTTTGATTTGATACCTCAATTTAGCTAAAAGTTGGTGCCCTTCTTCTTGGCGCATCAGCTGAAGCGAGGTTTCATCGACGTAGTGTCCGCGCAAAATCGCTTCAGACACTTTCCACCCTTCTTGAACAGGCGCCGCACCTTGAAGCACCGCGCTATCGCTATGTTCCAACACTTTTTTGTCACCGCTATAGGTGATCCACACGGCAAGTTCGTTGCATAACGTCGCAAAGCAGCCCTCGCGCCCATCGAGCCACTGTTCAGCAACAGAAGGTGACAGGACTTTCTTTTGGCGGCGCGCTTCTTCAATAAGCCAACAAAGAAGGCGCTTTTTGCGCACCCAAGGTTTTTCCTCTTTTAAATCGAGTAGGACAAGTTCTTGTTTCACTGCGGCATAAAAAGAAAGAAATTGAGCCGAGGGAGCGCCACTTAAAACGAGGGCTGTTCCCTGCGCAAACCCGTCGAGGATACAAGAGGCCAATGCCTCAAGGTCCCGCTTTTTTAACCCCTCGACCTCCTCGTAAATAAGAAGGCGGGAGGAAGAAAAAAAACTCAGCCCGTTCAAATCGGCGATCAGCTCAGCAACGCTGACTTTTGAAGCTTCAGCGCGGGTCATTTCTCGGTTGGGACAGGTAGCGATCAGCTTGTTTATCACATAGCGCCGCTCACTTTCAGCGGGAATCAAGATCCCGTAACAAGGCGAAAAATGGTCGGGTAACGCTTCATCTAAGTGGCGGTGAAAAGCATCAAAAGTCGAAAATTTCACACACTTACCTCCTCAGACAATGTTGCATGACCTAAGTATCTCTGAAACTAAAAAAACCCACCATACAAAAAAATAATTTGTATACGGTTGCATCTAATCAATAATTTGTTTATCCTTTCTTGCGATGGCAAGAAAACCACTTCTCTCAGCGCAATGATTTTAAAAAAACTCTTTGGTCGAAAAAAGACGACCGCGAAAAAAAAGGCCACGTCTAAAAAGAAAACTGCTCCCGCTAAAAAAACGACAACGCGCACGACAAAAACAGCCAAAAAAAAGACCGCTCCTAAAAAGAAAGCCGCTCCCGCTAAAAAAACGACGGCTCGCACCACAAAAACGGTGAAAAAAAAGACGGCCCCTAAAAAGAAAACCGCTCCCGCTAAAAAAACGACAGCCCGCACCACAAAAACGGTGAAAAAAAAGGCGGCCCCTAAAAAGAAAACCGCTCCCGCTAAAAAAACGACAGCCCGCACCACAAAAACGGTGAAAAAAGCGGCGGCCCCTAAAAAGAAAGCCGCTCCCGCTAAAAAACCAACCAGCCGCTCAAAAACATCTTCGTCCCAGAAAAAAAAATCCTCGATTAAACCCTCAAAGCCTTTTGAACCTATTAAGATTCGCCTCCCTAAAGGGCGCATACTGACAGCCGAAGGATGGGAACGCCGCCTTAAAGACGCATAAAGCTCTTTTTTCGCCGCTTGAGCGGAAACACTGCCACTTGTATACTCGCCTTTTTTCAAAATACACATAGAAATCTAAGGAGAGAAAAGGATGTTAACAATCGATTTAACGGGAAAAAAAGCTTTTGTGGCCGGCGTCGGAGATGACCAAGGGTATGGTTGGGCAATTGCAAAAACACTTGCCGAAGCGGGCGCTGAGATTATTCTTGGCACCTGGGCTCCGATGGTAAAAATTTTCTCTCTTTCCTGGAAAACGGGAAAGTTCGATGCAGCGCGGACCCTTTCTGACGGTTCCCTTTGGGACTATACAAAGTTAATTCCGATCGACGCGTCGTTTGATTACCCAGAAGATGTTCCCGAAGAGATTCGCGAAAATAAGCGGTACAAGACAGCGCACAACTACACCCTATCAGAGGTCGCCCAAACATTGGCTGCCGAATGCGAAACCATCGATTTTTTTGTCCATTCGCTTGCCAATGGACCTGAAGTGAAACACCCCCTACTCGAAACCTCGCGTCAAGGTTACCTCGCGGCGATGAGCTCATCTGCCTACTCGTTTGTCAGCATGCTCCAATTTTTGGGCCCTTTAATCCCCTCTAATGGGGCGTGTTTGAACCTCACCTACATTGCATCTGAGCGCGCAGTACCCGGTTATGGTGGTGGCATGAGTTCCGCCAAAGCAGCGCTAGAAAGCGACACGCGCACACTTGCTTGGGAGGCTGGGCGCAAGTGGGGCATTCGCGTTAACACGCTTTCAGCTGGCCCCTTA
>CAYTIT010000058.1:0-7787 GCA_964437975.1 uncultured bacterium | reverse complement strand
CAAAAGGGTCGTTCATTTTGTCGAGCATACCGAGGTCTTCAAGCAAATGCAACGCGCGCTTTTTTAGCGGCTGTGGAAGGCGGCCGTACCAATTTGCGCGCGACAGGCCCCCTGCTAAGACGACCTCAAAAACAGAGATCGGGAATTTTTTGTCATAAGGATGACTTTGGGGAACATAGCCAATATAGTGGCGCTGCTTTGAAGGGGGCTTGTGGTCAATAAGCACCGCTCCTTTTTGCGGCTTCAAAAATCCCATCGCCAATTTCAGCGCGGTCGTTTTCCCCTCTCCATTGGGGCCAATGATGCCTAACATTTCGCCACGATGGATTTCAAAAGACACATTGTTAAGCAAAGGTGTTTTGTCATATCCAAAGCAAACTCGCTGAAATTCGATAATAGGTGAAGACATGATAGGGGTTACTCTGGCTGGGTGCGTTTGTCAAAACGGGGAGCTGTTGCGATATCTAAAGCAAGCGTTTCTATTGTTTTTAAGACATCGGGGCTTAGCAAGTCAACCGAGTAAACGGGAAGGTTGAGTCGGTCGGCAATGAGATCGAGGGCTTTTTGCGGGTGATTGATAAAAGAGAAAGCACAAAGAGGAGGCTGTTTTTCGGCCAGCTGCAAAATGTTTAATGCCGCTTGTGGTGAGGTGCTTTTCCCTTCGCATTCGATAGCAAGAGCTTTGAGGCGATAGTCGCGGCAAAAGTAGTTGAGAGCGGCGTGAGACGTTAAGATGAATTGGCCTTCAGCAAATGCCAATTGAGCTGTCAGCATGTGATCTAAGTCGTCGATTTTGCGTGTCAGTTGCGTTCGTCGCGCCTGGATCTTGTCTTTTTCGTGCGGAAATAAACGGACCAAGACGTCGGCAATAGAGGCAACTTGTGGACGCAGCTCGCGCAAGCTCAACCAAAAATGGAGATCACCGCTCTCTTTGTGGTGAGGACATGCGCCGTGGCTAGCGTGCGACTCTAGTGCGTGTTGTGGCTTCAGCGTCAAGAGGATCATTTGAGGCGCTGCTTCAGCTAAGCTTCGCATGATTTTTTTCTCATAGGGTTCGCCAATGCCGATCCATAAGACCCCCTTGGCAAAAAGCTGCATCTGACGGGGCGTCATGTCTGCAGTATGGGGATCGTAGCCTGGAGGAAGAGCTGAAATGACACGCGCTGTTTCACCGGCCAGGGTGTGGACGAGCTCTTGATAGGGCGGCAAACTGACGACAATCAGCGGTTTTGTCTCGAGCGATGGTGAGTTGCAGCCACTTTGTACAAGTGCTAGAGGGATGAGGGCGACAAGAGCGAGGCGAAAAAAAAGGGTGAGTAGCAAAATAATACAAGCCTATTGATGAGGGTTGCCAAAGTGGTCTACCGGATTAGGGTGATAAAATAGAGTTTGAGAAGGGGAGTCGGCAGAACTTTTGGTTGTATAAGTCAGGTAAAAATCATACTGCGCACGCGCTAAAATATCAACTAAGGGCCGTGCATGCGAGAGGGGCTAACTTAGAACACCGCGCTAGATCGACCGAACGTGATGTAAAAAGCGGGGTTTTTCCTGGGGCAAAATTCCCCATCCTTGAATCGCGAACGGCAAGAGTTTTGCAAACAATTCACTTTTATTATAAAGTGTTTGAAACAACTTGTCTACCGATCCTGAATTGAGCTCGGTATAAAATTTATCCAAAAGGAATTGTTATGGGCTTATCACTCATCTCAACGGGTCGTTCTTCCGCTCCCTCTTATGTCCCCCTTTCTTTTCCATCTCAAACGTCGATTCACTCGAAGCTCTCTCATCCACTCACGTCTGAGATCCAGGATTTTAGCATCAGTGCCACCTTGTCGTGGGTCCAATGGACCTTGGGCATCGAGCTCGATACGACCGATTTTCAAGTCCTTAGCGAGAGAGGGAAACGAGATCTTGCTGCTTGCGCTCCCTTGCTGCGCAGTAAGATCGAGGAAACAGGGGGGATCACTCGCCTAACTGGCAAGTTTCTCCTTTGGTCGGGTTTCCTTATTTTGTCGATGAAAGTGAGCGCGTTTATCTTCGAATCGCTCGCCCGCTTTATGACTTCCCAGGTGCAAAAAAATCTTCAAGGTTTTTGTCGTCAAAAAGGCTACCTGATTGCCCTAGACACAACGTTAAAGCAACTCAAAGGCCTCAAAGATGGGCAGGTAGGGACGCATTTAACACAAGCTTTGAACAAGCTATATCAAGACTCTGGACCCGCGCCCGATCTTAAACCTATGGTGCGCGCTTTTTTTGCTGATTTGACCGAAGTCTTTCGCGATCAGCCGATGAGAAAATTTTTTTGCGATCAAGCCGTTGACTGGGTTTTTTACCCACTTGCTCAAAAGAAAGTGGAAGCTTTTCTATTAGATCTTGAAAAAAACCCCGACCAACTCACGGCGCAATGCTTAAAAAAGATCAATGATTTTTTATCGCTTGACCAAGAAGACAACTGGGTCGTTGTTCCGTTGGATCAACTTCCCCAAGAAGACGCGTTTGAATGGGAAAATTTAACCGCTCCTTCCTTGAATGACGAGTGGTTTTTTCTTGAAGAAGAGCCTCAACTTCAGGCTAACTCCATGGAAGAAAGCTTTGTTTTTGTCAAAACGCCAAAAGACCACACGATCACCAACCATTTTAAACAACTCACTCCTTCGTTCCCTTTTAAAGAAACTGTTGCTAGACAAATTGGGCGTAAAATAGCCAAGCTGGATCGTCAACAAATCAACCCTAAACATCAAAGCGAAAAAATGATCAGCGCTGGCCTACGCATGTTGGCAACACCGCGAACTAAAAAACGCTCCCCTTCGCTCAGTATGAAGGGAGAACAGCACCGTTTAATTTCAACACTGGCCAAACGAGCTGAACAAAGCCTTCCCTCTTGGGTCAAGTGCTTTGTTCCCAAGGGAACGCCTCTTTTTGTCTCAAAACAAATTGTTGAAAATGGTGTCGTCAAAGGGGTGCGCTTTGCTCTAAATCCCGAGGTCATACGTCGCTACTATGTTCCGTTTGCTTTCCTCCTTTTTTCCAATACACTCACTCAGTTCTTTGATTCGTCCAAGGCTCTTCCTGAGCAAACAGAGTTGTGTTATTCAGAAAAAGGTTGCTGAGTTTCTGTTCAATCCCCATACTGAAAAGAGAATCAACTATCTGTATTGACTAGCGCATGAAAACACTTGCCGTGTGTAGCTTCAAGGGGGGAACAGCTAAAACCTCGATCTCACTCAATGTTGGTGCAGCGCTTGCGCAGTTTCACGCAAAAAAAGTCCTTCTTATCGACTTTGATGCCCAAGCGAATTTAACCGCGGGGTTGGGGTTTGATCCCGACACTCACGAGAGCCTTGCTCCCGTCTTGCAGGGAGAAAAAAAGGTCGAAGAGGTCATCGTCCATACTGCTTACCCTCAGCTCGATTTAATTCCCGCCGATACATGGCTCGAACGGGTTGAAGTAACTGGTGCGCTTGCTGCTGACCGCTACTCTCATGAAAAACTGCAAAAAATTCTCCGTCCGCTCGACTATGATGTTGCCTTGATTGATACTCCCCCTTCTTTATGCTGGCTCACAGAGTCGGCGCTGATTGCCGCCACCCACGCCCTTGTCTGCGTTGCACCCGAGTTTTACAGCATCAAAGGGTTGCAGCGCCTTTCCTATTTTATTCACTACATTGCCAAGCGCCACCCTGTCGATTTAGCGGGCGTCATTCTTTCATTTTGGAATAGCCGTGGTAAAAACAATGACCACTTTTTACAGGTTGTCGAAGAGGCTTTTCCAAGCAAAATTTTGCCGACAAAAATTCGCCGCGATATTGCCGTCTCCGAAGCCTCTATCCACGGTAAGCCGGTCTTTCATGTCAAACCGCGCAGCCGCGCCGCAGAAGATTACCAGGCAGTCACACAAGATATTGCTCAGGTCCTCAATAAAAGCGCGCCCGCTTTATCTGAGGCCCTCTGTTCTTCCTGATCTCAATGAGTCGCTTATGTCAAAATTGAACTCTCTTCTGATGAAACGCTTCAAAGCCCAAAAAAAAGAGAAAATGACAGAGCTTGTCGCCCGCTCTAATGCTGGACAGCTCTCTAGCTTTGCAGGCGTCTTCCAAGTCACTCCCCTCAGCGCTAAAGAGCAAACCTCTTTGCGCGCTCTCCTTGAAAAATACCAAACAGAAGAGGTCGATCTTGCGTGCGATCTCCCCGAGCTGACGACTCTCACCTCGGAGGTCAAGGCTATCAGCAATCAAGCGGTGATCCTTCATGGGGAACGCCTCAAAAAAATCCAAGAGCTCCTTAAAAGTTACCGCGAAGGTGCTTTCAGCGAATACCTCCTTTACATCTACGGCAACCGCCAAACCCCCTATAACTTCCTTCTCTACTACGATTTTTTCTCGAAAATCTCAAAAGAGCACCAACACATCGTGTGCGAGATGCCGCGTCAGGTGATCTACACCTTATCGAGCCGAAAAGTCCCGATGCAAGAAAAAGAAGCTTTTGTTGCGCAGTACAAAGGCGAGACAAAAAATGAGCTTCTTAAAAAACTTCGCGCCTTGTTTCCCCTTCCCCTCCAAGATAAAAGGAGCACCCGACCAGCTAAAGCAGTGCTCGATTTACTGCGCAAGGCCAATCACGTGATACGGAAAGAGCAAGCTATCTTTTCTGCGCGCGAAACAAAAGAGGTGCATCTTCTTTTAACGCAACTAAAAGAAACATTGCGTCTACACTCATGACTTTCCCGACTGTTGTCAGTTACTATACCCAGCATACCGGTTATGAAAGGGAAGTGCGCAATCTTATTGCTTCGTGCCAAGCCCTTGGGCTTCCTTACTACGTGGAGGGGGTTCCCTCGTTTGGAAGCTGGGAAAGAAATTGTTGTTATAAGCCGCGCTATCTCTTAGATAAACTCGCTGCACTGCGGACCCCTTTGCTATGGGTCGACGCCGACGCTGTTATCGTCAAAAAACCCCACCTTTTCACTTCGCTCGATGCCGATATCGCACTCCGCATTGTCGACACTCTTCCCGCTACCAGTTCGTCAAAGATGATTTCAGGAACACTTTTTTGCAACACAACTCATGCGACAAAGCAGCTCCTGCAAGAGTGGGAAGAAGAATGCCAACGCTTGCTCAGCGAGCGCCAAGGTGAAGTCTGGGATCAGGTCGCTTTGCGCAATGTCGCACTCCGCTCAAAGGCGAAGATCGCCTCTTTGCCGCGCGCATATTACACGATTTACGATACCATGACACCTGCTTGCCAAAAAGAAGCGATCATTATCCACTACCAAGCATCGCGCATCTTCAAAAAAGAAATCGACCAGCTTGTGATCCCCTTTTGGAATGCCGCGACGAGCTCGCAAGAAGCGCGGCGCACCTTTGTTTCAAACCTCAAAGGGAGTAGCAAAGACAAAAAGGACCGCCACGAGAGTGGATGCAGCAGAGAAAAGAAAAGGGATAGAAGAGTGGGCGCGCAAAAAGAAGCCTCCGAGAAGGGAAGCAAAGATCATCGTTAGCGAGAGCATTGACTGGCTAATTCCCATCACCTTTCCCTGCACCCCTTGCGGGGCAGCGTTAGCGATGGCCGCTGTACAAACGGGCCAGACAAGCCCAGCAAGCGCAGTGCATACAGCGAGAAGGGCTGTAAATTCCCATAGCCGGCGGGCAAATGGAACAACGACAACGACAGCGGAAAAAAGAACAAGCGGCAAAGCCAAGCCCCAACGAAAGGAAAAACGGCGCTCAACAAACCGGTGTAAAAAACCTGTTCCCACAATCCAACACCCTCCAAGCAAGGCGCACAGGTCACCGATGCGTGAATTCGTGAGAGCAAAGTTTTGGACGGCAAACGCCGGGATGAAAAGAAAGATAATATTCCAAGAAAAGAGATAAAAAAAATAGATCAAGTAAAAGTTTTTCACTGACGGGGTGCGCAACGCAATATAAATGTTGCGGACTCCTTTGGCAAAGTCAAACGGAGCCGTCGCAAGGGTGTGCAACGTCTCTTCAAAAGCCCAAAACAAAAAAACCACGTTGACTAAAGCGAGGAGTGCACCTAGAAAGAGGGGAAATGCACTGTTGAACCACGGGTTGACATTGGGATCAGACAGCTTCCCGCCGATAAATGGCCCGAGAACAAACATCACTCCGGCAATAGCAGACCCATAACTGAAATAACGCGCCCTTTTTTTTGCACCTAAACTCACATCAGATAAAGAGGAAAGGCAGATCGAGAGGTTCCCAGCGCCGATGCCCATGAGCATTCTAGCGAGAAAAATCATCCCTAACCAGTGTTGTTGGATACTCAAACCGCATAGCAAATAGCCCACAAAGGTTAACAAGGTTGTCAAAAGGAGAGCTCGACGCCTGCCATGATGGTCAGAATATTCACCGAGAAGAGGGGAAAAAATAAACTGCATAAGGGGAAAAATACCGAGGAAAATTCCCAACATTGTCGCTCGGTACGACAGTGGGGTCGAAGCGTCAAAGAGTTGGTGGTGCGAAGATAAAAAGAGCGGAGCAAAAATTGGAAAAACGATGGTTGCTCCAAGCTGATCGACGCCAAAAGTCAAAAAAATCGAAAAGAGCGACGACTTTTCCCGTACTTTAGACGCCTTCATTCACCACGACTCAGTTATTTCAATCTCTTGTTCACCTTAGTCGATGCGCCAATTAATTGGCGACTTTCCCCAACTTTCGAGATACGCATTCGCTTTGGAAAAATGGCGGCAGCCAAAAAAACCTGTAGCAGAATAGGGCGAAGGGTGGGCGCATGACAAGATGGCATGAGGGTGTTGATGCTGAGCGAGGACCTGATCACATTTTTCTCGAGCAGACCTTCCCCAAAGCAAAAAGACGAGCGGGTCAGTGCGGGCGCAGAGTTTCTCAATGACGGCATCGGTAAAGCGTTCCCACCCTTTGCCATAGTGTGAGCGCGGAGCTCCCGCCCGCACTGTGAGCGTAGCATTAAGCATCAAAACTCCCTGCTCTGCCCACGTTTCGAGACAGCCGTGGTTGGGCATCGGCAGGTTTAAATCGACGGTGAGCTCTTTGTAGATATTTTTCAAGGAAGGGGGAATCGCCGTGCCCTTGGGGACGCTAAAGCTTAAACCATGAGCTTGGCCTGCTCCGTGATAGGGGTCTTGCCCGACAATCACCACTTTAACGCGCTCATAAGGCGTTGTTAGAAACGCGCGAAAAACTGCTGACTCTGACGGATAAATCGTGTGGCCTGCAGCTCTTTCTCGCTCTAGGAATTTTTTTAAGTCTTGGATGTAGGGACTTTTGACCTCTTCTTCTAAGAGGGCAAACCACTTTTTTTCCAGCTTCATTGACCGCCTCTGTCATTGTCTTGAGAAAAGAGGGATAGAATAACACGGTTTTTTTTTTAGAGCACCTTTTGATACCCCTCGTGACTCACAAGAAGCGGATGTTTGCCTTTGCCATGATCTGAATTTTTTCCGCCTTAAAAACAAGCACAAGCTGCTGTAGGGTATTAGGAGATGAGCTTTTGGCTTGCTCTCTGGAAGGAGTCCGACGAATAGGGCTTTTTAAAAGAAGCTCCATCCCAGAGGTTTGTGGTTTTTTCAAATTGGCCTCTCAACGCTGGAAGGTGGAGCGCGCCTTTGCTTGGCTGAAAAGGCGTTGCCGCCGTTTGCTTTTGCGGTGGGAACGTTTGGTCACCATTTGGCGTGGATTTACTGTGTTGAGCATTATTTATACTTGGGTGAAAAATTTAGTTGGATAGGTTCATAAAGACTGAAACCCAGCCATACTGCCTCCTTTAGGTTTATCTAAATAGAGCCA
>CAYTIT010000057.1:0-7856 GCA_964437975.1 uncultured bacterium | reverse complement strand
TATGTATTTGTTTTGACTGAGCAGCTAGAGCACACGCCAACTCGCTCGGCTCTTTGCGCTTCATCAATGGGAACAACAAGGCGGTCATCGAAAACAAAAAGTTCTCCCTTCCAATGCTTTGTCCCCATTTCCAACCCATACTTAATGACGCCACCTTGCAGCTGATACACATGCTTAAAGCCGCGCTCTTTAAGCAACGAAGAGTAAATCTCACACCGGATCCCCCCCGTGCATGACATCATCACTTCGGTCGTTTCTCGATCACACCTTTCTTTCAGTTGGTCGGCCATCGCTGGAAACTCTCGAAATGTCTTACACGTTGGTCTTTGTGCCCCCTCAAAATGACCCACATCCCATTCATAGTCATTGCGCACATCGAGGACGAGTGTTGTTTCATGGCGTGCGTCGAGCTTAGCAGCCCACTCTTTAGGCGACAGGTACTCTCCTCGCTGTGAAAGATCAACGCGGCAATCCAGCGCAACAAGCTCCTTGCGCACTTTCACCGTCATTTTAGCAAAAGCATGTGCACAGTGCCGCTGGGCTTTTATATCAACCCCTTCAAAGCGGGGGTCGCTTGTTAACCACTCGTATAAAGAGGGCGCTTCTTTCTCGTGCACACTCATTTGAGCATTAACCCCATCTTTGCTGATATAAATTCTTCCCCTTATCTCTTTAGCCACGCAAAAACGGTGAAACCGCATCACTTCCTTTTCTGGGTCGGCGATGGGAGCGAACAAATAAAAAGACAAAACAAGATAGTCGTGCATACACTCTCTCAATAAAAAATAGAAACGACCCTTTTAGACCACTTTATGGTTCAAAAAGCGGGTATTGGCCTCAAAAATTGATTTTTTCAGCTTCAGAGCTTTTTTTTGAGAAGAGAACCCGAGGCGCCGTTGCGTTGCGAAAAAAAGGTGAGTATATCGTAACGCACCCTTTCCACTCAATCTCTTAGAGCGCGCCATGATCTGCGGCAGACGTTTTTCCTATCACTTGGGGTTCAATCGGAGCTAGACCGAACGCAACCCAAGAATCGATAGGGCACACCTTAGCTTTCAAAAAAAGTTCACAAAGACCCACATTCTTGACTTGCAAAAATTGCCTCGATCAGGCTAAGATAGCCCCTTTCATCAAACGACAAATGAAGAGCAAGGAGCTAGCATGTCGCGATATACCGGGCCCAAAAACCGCATTGCCCGACGATTTGGAGTCAATATTTTCGGATGTCTTCGCAACCCCCTTTTACATAATCCCTCCCCTCCAGGCATGCACGGAAGTAAGCGGAAAAAAAAGTCCGACTTTGGCCTTCAACTTGAAGAAAAGCAAAAGCTCAAGGCCGTGTACGGGATGCTCCGCGAAAAGCAACTTCTTCGCTATTACCATGAAGCAATCAAAAAAGAAGGCAATACGGCGCACCTCTTGCTCCAACGCCTTGAATGCCGCCTTGATACCGTTGTCTACCGACTTAAGTTCGGCGCCACGATTTTTCAAGCGCAGCAACTTGTCGCTCACGGGCATATTTCTGTGAACGGTAAAAAAGTCGATATTCGCTCTTTCGAAGTGAAGCCGGGATCGACCATTGCCCTAAGGGAGAAGTCGAAAAAAATCAAATGGATCGAAGAAGCGCTTGCCAACCAATCGCGCAGTGTTCCCGACTACCTCTCTTTGGATGAAAAGAATTTTAGCGGCCAGCTCGTCTCGATACCAGATGCCGAGCACATCGTCTTGCCTTTGCCGATTAATATCGCTTTAGTTTGTGAGTTTCTCGCTCATATGCATTAATATTTATGTCAAAGCCCTCAGCAGATTCCCTTCTGATCGGAGCTCACACCTCAATTGCAGGCGGCGTCCATCATGCCCTTCTCAAGGGCGCTGAACTGGGCGCCACCACTGTTCAGATTTTCACCAGCAACCAAAAACAGTGGCACGGCAAAGAGCCCTCTCCCCAAGAGATCGAGCGTTGGAAAGCAACCCGCGCTGAAACGGGCATCACAACCATCATGAGCCACGACAGCTATCTCATCAACCTCGGCTCAAACAAACCCGATCTATTACATCAAAGTCGCCAAGCCTTCACGCGCGAAATCAAGCGCTGCTTGGATTTAGAACTCTCTTTTCTTAACTTTCACCCTGGAGCGGCAACAGGCGCGACCGAAGAGGCTTGCCTATCTAGGATCATCGATAGCCTGTTATCTTGCGCCCTCTTGCTTAATACAAGCGATCTCAGACTCCTTATTGAGACAACAGCTGGCCAGGGAACTGTCGTCGGCTATTGCTTTGAGCACCTCGGCGAGATCATTCGAGCCACACAAAGCAAACTCCCCATTGGGGTGTGTATTGACACCTGTCATATCTTCGCAGCAGGCTATGACATCCGGACAAAGAAAGGGTGGGACAAAGTTCTCGCTGATTTTGATCAAAAAGTTGGCCTCGACCATTTATATGCCTTGCATGTCAACGACTCGCTCCACCCTCTTGGATCGCGCAAAGACCGCCACGCTTCGTTAGGGAAGGGAGACATCGGCCTGACTAGCTTTCAAGTGATGATGACCCACCCCAAACTCAAGACCATCCCCAAATACCTTGAAACCCCCTTCGGCGACACCATGTGGAAAGAAGAAATCGCCCTGCTCCGCACATTCTCCGAACGGACCACCCCCGGCTAAAAACCATGACTCAGCACATAAAAATTCACACTCTTTTTCAACAAAGCCCCCAAGAAATTTCAGGAACTCACGTGACAGTCTGCGGCTGGGTGCGCACTGTGCGCCACCAAAGGGGTTTTTCGTTTATTGAGCTCAATGACGGCTCCGCCCAACACTCTCTTCAAGTCCTTATTGACCACAGCGATGACCTGATAGGCACGATCAAGCAATTAACGACAGGCGCTTCGATCAAGACCTCAGGTGAACTTGTCGAAAGCCCCGGTCAAAGACAACCTTTTGAGCTAAAAGCGACAGCGCTTACCCTCTTTGGAGAGTGCCCTCAAGACTACCCCCTGCAAAAAAAACGCCACTCGTTTGAGTTTTTACGCTCGATTGCCCACTTGCGCCCGCGCACCCAAACGCAAAGCGCCGTTGCCCGCGTCCGTTCCAGGCTTGCCTTTGCCACCCACCAATTTTTTCAAGAGCGGGGCTTTATCTACCTCCAATCGCCTATTATCTCAGCTTCGGATTGCGAAGGCGCCGGCAAACTGTTTCAAGTCACGACCTTAAATCTCGACGATCCCCCTAAAACAAAAGAAGGCAAAGTCGATTACAGCCGCGACTTCTTTTCCAAACCCACCTACCTCACCGTTTCCGGCCAACTCAATGCCGAAGCCTACGCGAGCGCCTTATCTGACACCTACACATTTGGCCCCACCTTTCGCGCTGAAAATTCCCATACTTCGCGCCATCTCGCTGAATTCTGGATGGTCGAACCTGAAATGGCCTTTGTCGACCTTGGCGTTCTGACGCAACTTGCAGAAGCCTACATTAAATATTTAATCGATGCGGTTCTTTCTCACTGTCAAGGTGAGCTTGCTTTTTTCCATAAGTCGCTCGAAAAAGGGTTAATCGACCGCCTAGAGCAGCTCGAAAAAACACCTTTTACCCACTTAACTTATACCCAAGCAATCGCTCTTTTGCGCCAATCCTCTTACTCTTTCGATTACCCTGTCGAATGGGGATGCGACTTGCAGGCCGAGCACGAGCGCTATCTTACAGAAAAACACTGCAAATCGCCGGTTGTTGTAACAAACTACCCTAAAGAGATCAAAGCTTTTTACATGCGCGACAACGACGATGGAAAAACGGTCGCCGCTTTCGATATTCTCGTACCGGGCATTGGTGAACTGATCGGCGGAAGCCAGCGGGAAGAGCGTTACGCCCTCCTTGACCAAAAACTTCTCGACTCTGACCTTGATCCGGCCGAGTACCAATGGTATCTCGACCTGCGCCGCTTTGGTACAGCGCCCCATGGAGGCTTTGGCCTTGGCTTTGAACGCTTTGTGCAGTTTGTCACAGGCATTGAAAACATTCGCGATGCCATTGCCTTTCCTCGAACACCAGGGCAGTGCTCTTTTTAAGTTCAAAGGGAATGATCAGCCATGTGCACGGGGAGCGACGTTGGCCTAGCGCCCTGCCTTGATTTTGCTTGCAGCTTGCTCACCACAGTAACTGCAAAATTTCCAGTACCGCTCGATCTCTTCTGAGCAGTTACCGCACCGCTTTAAACTAGCATCGTGCCAGCGATCATTTTTGTGATAAAGAACTTGCGCAATAATGATGATAACAGGAACAGTTGTCATAATTTGCTTTACAAGAAAAATCAGCGACCGCTCTTGAAAAGCGGTAAAAGCGAGAATACCAAATCCAATAGCAAGTAAAACGTTATAGGTGAGCGAAATATCTCTGACCTCTTTATGAACGTGTATTTTCCAAATCTGAAACCAATAGCTTACCGATAAAACGAGAATTGCTATCCAAGACAAAACTTGTAACGTCATAAGAGGGACACTTTGGCTGTTTCTTCTGTCATAACACTGACTTGGATTTCGGGCAAACCTTTCTCCCTCTCTTCAATCACGGGGGAAGGGGAAGCACTTAAAGTCATCGGCGACATCGACATGGGCAAAGACCGTCCTCGCTTCGGCGACAAAAGGAGCTAAATCGCGGTAACGAGCCGAAAAGTGGGTTAGAATCAGCTGCTGTGCACCTGCTTGTTTTGCGATCTCGCCCGCTTGAATCGCCGTCATATGGTGATGATCGACCGCTAAGGCGCGGTGCTCTTCAAGGTAGGTGCTTTCGCATAATAAAAGCTTGGCGTTGCGAGCCAATGCGATCGCGCTTTGGCACGGCTTCGTATCGATAACGCAGGAAAAAACATCTCCCGGCCGGATCCAACTCACCTCGTCAAGGCGCACAACACGTCCATTTTTTGTCAGCGCCCCTTTCTCTTTGAGCACCCGGACCTCAGGACCGCGAATTCCATGCTCTTGCAGTTTGTGAGCGTCAAATTTTACCGTATCGGCTTCTTTAATCCGCCACCCAATATTTTCAACGCCGTGATCTAAAAAAGCCGCTTCTATGACAAACTTCTCATCCGCGTGCACAACACCAGCTTCGGTCACTGGATGTTCAATCACTTCAATGTGGTCGTGGTACATCGTTCCGAACCGCAACCTATCAAAATACACCTTTCCGCTTGCCGGATAGTAGCAATGAACAGGGTGTTGAATACGATCGAGATTCAGCCGCATTAACATCGACCCCAACCCCAAACAGTGATCGCCATGAAAATGGCTGATAAAAATACGTGAAACCGTTGTCGGCGAAACCTCGGCAAAAATAAACTGGCGCTGCGTCCCTTCACCCGGATCAAAAAGAAATCCTTCTTGATTCCACCGAAGCAAATAAGCTCCATGATTGCGCAGCCGTGTTGGCTGCTGCGACGAGCAACCTAAAATAATCAGATCGCGGACGCTCATCCACCCTCCACTGTCTTACCTTGCCTTTCACCTTCTGAAAAAAAAGGGAATGCGCCCCAATGCGACGCCACACAGCGCCCCCGACACATGAGCGGTATTTGCAAATCTACCAGCAAAAATAGGCCCGCTTCCCAAAAGAGCAGAAAAAAAGGAAACGACCTGCAAGGCTAACAGACCGAGGACAAAAATAGCAAGAAAGGCCACTGTCATGGGAGGGAGTGGATACCCCTCCCAAGGAGCTAGGCGCTGACGCATCCAAATAAAGCCCACCATTCCACACAACACTCCCGAATAACCGAGAAAAAAGGGGCCGCCAACAAGATACTGCGCAGTGTTGGACAACGCTGCGAGCACTAAAGTTAGTACGGTATACTGCCACCATTGAAGCCGTTCTTCGAGTTGTCGCCCCAAAGTCCACAGCCATAGCATATTAAAAATAAGGTGGAGCCAACCGCCATGTAAAAGGATCGGCGAGACAAGACGCCACACCTCTCCCTTCGCTATTTCTCTAAATGGCGGCACAAACAGCAATCCCGACACAGCCCCTTTTGACAACAAGAGCGTGTAGATCCCTTTCCATTCGGGAAGCATTTGAATCTGGCGGTACTCTTGCCGGGCTTGCTCGGTAAGCGCCTCTTCTTTCTCAAGAGAGTCGACGCGGTAGGTGCGAAAAAAAGCGAGCTCTTTTTCTGTTTTCTCGGGAATGTCGTATAAAAGGGCCCGCATCATCGGGCGCCCTTCGAGATCGGCTAAGATCGACGGGGGCAACTGAGCTGAAGAGGCGGTCATGTAGTCTCCCACGAAAAGAGCCGCGCAAACAATCATCATGAGTCGAGTTAAAGCCGCTTTTTTGATGCGGCGCATCGGAATCACCTTAGGCACGTCTCGCTTTGGCGGTAAAGGAGTGGCAGGTGGCCCACTTTCAGCAAATTGAGGATCATCGGGGTGAGCAATAAACTGGTTTAAGTCAAGAGCGGCTTGCCCAAGACATTCTTCATCGACAACCCAAATATCAAACACCTCACTACCATGGTCCCGCCCAAAGCGTTGTTCTGATGTGGCCTCTATGCCTTTTCGCGCTAAAAACGCGACAAAAGTATAGGCCTGTTTTGCCCCTTCAATTTGACCAATTACACGCATCTTACTCTTTACATTCCAGACTGTAGGCTCTTTTTCAGCTTAGCCCTCGGTTCTGCCTCCTGTCAACCTCAAAGAACAGCCGACGTGGATCCCCCTCTCTTTTAGGGCGCTCTGAGAGCATGCAGCCAAAATCAATCAAAATGGGGTCAATCGATCGCGACTCAAAAATTGGGAGGTGGGTCAACGCCATCAGGGTTTTTAAAAAAATATTTATACATTTTAGCAAGAACTGAAACACGATATACCGAGCATGATTCAAGAAGCGGAAATTTTGCCACAGATCGATAAAAACTCCGCTAAATTAACAAATCCCTTGCAAAAAATCTTCGCTTTGTGTTAAAAAGTTCTTTTTATAAAAAACCAGCAAAACTATATGTCCTTTCCTATCAGCCGCAATAATTATGTTTCTAAAGAAAATATTGTTTTTTTTGAGCCAGCGCGAATAAGCCTCACTTCAAGAGCTAACAACCTCGCTCTTTTTTTATTTAAATTTATTATTTTCATATGTTCAGCAGGCTATCTTGGGCAAAGCTACTTAAAAAATTGGGACCTATTCTACAAAGGGCTCGACACCAAGAAAGAGCTTGAGGCTATCGAGCGACACGGCGGGTGGTCTCTTAAACGCTTTTCTCTAGAGACAAGAACAAACAAAGACATCGTATTTAAGGTCCTCAAAAAAAACGGATTGACCTTTGAGCATCTTCCTGAAAAGATGAAAAAACAAAAAGCCCTTGCTCTTGTAGCCGTCAAACAAAACGGAATGGCGATCCTACATCTTCCCAAAGAGCTAAAAAAAGACAAAGACATCGCTCTTGCAGCCGTCAAACAAAACGGAATGGCGATCCTACATCTTCCCAAAGAGCTACAAAACGACCCAGAGATCCGTCAAGCGGCAATCAACCAAAATGAAACGGTACAGTATCTCATGTCATAGCGCTCCTGGATCTCCCCATGGATAAGTCCAGGGGGTTCTAAAAGCAACCAGGCTGTCTCTCTCTAGCTCTCGGAATAGACGTTTCCTTCTTCCCTAAACCATCTATAGCCTCGACAACTTTCATGTTCTCTTTAGCCTGCGACAGGCTCTATTTCTAGTCCCCCTATTGTTGCCACGCATGGAGCGGGGCCGTGAACCTATCCGACGCCTACCTGCTTTTGATTTTCCGATAGGGAGTCACAGGGAGAATCCCTGCGTTGAATAAGGTTTGGCGCAAGCCGAACGGCCATCTAGCCTTTATCTGCTTCGAAG
>CAYTIT010000056.1:0-7980 GCA_964437975.1 uncultured bacterium | reverse complement strand
TTTATGACAATGCAACAGAATCAAACGTGAAGAACATTTTCGAATCTGTTGTTCGAGGTAAAATGGATTTAATTAAGGATTTGGTAGAAAAAGGAGATAAGAAAAGTATCCTAATACTAGGAAAGATGAAAGGTAGAGATAATCTAGATAATCTATTAAATAAAGCACTCTCATACGCACTTGATACAGAAAATGTCGAAATGGCTGCATGGCTCATGCAGCAACCCTACGTTAACCTCAAAGGATACCCCCCTCTTATATGGGCGATCAACCACTCTAAGCTCGAAATAGTCAAGGAGTTAATAAAGAATTATAAAGGTTCGATTGATATTAATCACGCAGATGAGGATGGATACACACCACTTATATATGCAACCCTACTCCAGGGGGAAGACAAGAAAGAATATGTCAAGGCATTATTAGACGCAGGAGCAAATCCCCCACCAAAGGATAAAAGAAAAACGTACAGCAAGGAAATTCAAGAGACGATCGCAGATTGCTTAAAAAAACGGGCGGACGCTATAAAAGAGGAAATCACTGAATGGGGTGAAGGGTTGGGCTTATTTAACGACGAAGTCTTATCCAACATCACAGACAAATTAATTGACGTTTAAATGTCGATTCTGATCAAAGAGTCGCCTGTAGACCGAACGTGAGCCAGGCATCGTTTTTTGGCTGAGCCAACATCTCCATCTTGTTGACCGGCTGCATCGCCACTATCTCCTACGGATATAGGCTGCTTCACCGATAAAAAATCGCCGAGCGCTGGCTGCGGCAAAATTCCCGACTCTTGAGTCACGCTCGGTATAACGCGGCAATTTGGGCTTCGATTTTTCTTTTTAGCTCGCTAAAAGGACGCACATCGCCAAATGCATAGCGGTACAAGGCCTTTTGGGCTGCTGTAAAGGGAGATGGGGTGCTAATTCCCTGTGCAATGTGATCGTAAATATGGAGATAATCACTTTCAGCAATAACTTGACCGCACCTGTGAAGGTAACTCGATTCGGCGCATGTTTTATCTTTGCGGGTTGTCGGGTCGAAGAAAAACATCGGGCGGTTAAAGAATAAAAAGTCATAGCCAATCGAAGAAAAGTCGCCAAGGTACACGTCAGTACGGTTGAGAATAGGTAAAACCAAAGGGTAAAGACTCAAAATGACGATGTTAGGCTTATCCCCATATTGCTCCTTGAGAAGATGAACAATGCCCGAGTGGTGATGTTCAAGCCACGGGTGGAGTTTGACAATGAGGTTGTAGTGATCGGGAAGAGCGCTGAGCAAGAGTTTGCCTACTTCGAAAAGAGACGATGACGATTCGAGGTCGTGCCACGTCGGGGCATAAAGGAGGGTGGGTTGCCGTTTCTTAAATTGAGAAAAAACCTCTTTTTCAACTAGCGCATCGTAAAAAGAAGCATATTTTTGGTAAAAAGAAAGGCGGTAGTTTCCCGTTTTGACATACCCTTTGAGAGCGGGCAAGATGGCGGCTTGTTGTAAACGGTCCTCCATTTGATCGCCATAAATAAGGGAGGTGTGTTGCATGCCAAATTGTTTCATTGGTTTGTCAGAGTTGCCGTGAGGGCAATACCAGAACTGCAGCTGTTTGCGAAAGAGAACTTCGAGCAGCGGTGAGAGGTCTTTGCGGTAGTTGGCTGAAGAGACAAAAAGGGCATCGTAGCGCGTTGCGAGGAACTCGAGAATCTGGGCGTGTTTTTCAATGTAAAGCGGCTTGACTTGAGGGTAGTAGGTCGTCAGTGTTTTGAGAAGAAGCTCTTCGTCAGTAACAAGTGGAATGTCTAGAATATAGGCGATGACGGCGAGGTGATCGAGGTGATTGACCGAGTCGCCTGGTGCTAAGCAAACGCTACAAGCTGTGTCGAGACGGGTTTTTATGTTCATATAAGGCCCTTTCAAGGGTTGATTTCAGATTAAAGTCGGCCGCTTGCGGTTCAAAAACATGAGAGTAAAGGTCGCAGCGGATTTTTTTAAATGTTGTTTGATCGTGCGGTAAAGAGGCGGCGATGAGGTCAAAGAGGGAAGCATAGTCGGGAGGGGAAAGGGAGTGGCCACAGCGAAAAAGGAATAGGGCTGGATCGGTTGCCGGATCGCGGCTGAGTTCATTGAGAAAAAACATCGGTTTATTCAAGGCAAGAAAGTCATAGCCAATAGAGGAAAAGTCGCCGATATAGAGGTCGACTTTATTGAGCAAGGGGTAAATGGGGGGGAAAGAAGACAAGACGACAATATTTTCTTTTTCTTGAGCTTGCTCGATCAAAGGGTGTATCGGGTGAGAAGCACATTGCTGGACGAGGTTGGGGTGTAATTTGACAATCAGGTTCCACTCGTTTGGGAGGTGTTTGACCATGAAGGGAAAAGCAGTCCAAAAAGAAGAGGAGCGTTCGCTATCCTGCCATGTTGGGGCGTAAAGAAGTGTGAGCTGTTTTGCTGGCAGTTGAGAAAAGATGTGCCGTTGCGCCAGGGCATCGTAAAAAGGGGCTCGCTGTTTGTAAAACCGGTAGCGGTAGTTGCCAGTAAAAAACGAAAATTTTAACTGGCGATAAACCCCTTTTTCTTGCATAAAAGCAGCCATTTTTTTGCCGTAAAGCAAGGCAAAAGTGTCTTCTTTGAGCCCTTCCATCCAAAAAGAGTGGTGCCCTTTGTCCGAGTTGCCATGGGGACACCAAATCGCTCGTAGCCGTTTTTGATGTAGGTGCTCTGCTAGAAAAAAAATGTGGTTGAGCGTTGCTCGCGGCAATGAGGAAAACAGGGTCGTGTAACGAAGCAAACACCTTTCACCGAGTTGTAGCGGATGAATCAGATCAGTGCTCAGGTCAGGGTAGTAGGTTTGAGCTAAAGTAGCGAGCTCTTGCTCTGTGACGACCAGCGGGATATCGAGCTCCAGGGCTAAAGGTGCCAAGTGGTCGAGATGGTGGGGTTGCATTCCGTAGATAAGGGCAGCTGCTTCTGCTAAAAAAGGTGAACTTTGCATTTAGTTAGTGTCGTGTGGGTGATCTGTTTCAGGGTAGTCAATGGTAATTAATAGGGTTTTCTTCTTCCCTTCAGAACACAAGGGCTTTGTTTGGAGGCCGGCAGTATCGACATCTAAACTTGTCCCTTTTTGAATCAGCGAATAGAGCGTTTTATTCCGAATTTTCTGGTCATGGATTTTTTCTGTAAGCGTTTGTAAGTTGCGATATAAAAGGAGAGTTTCGGCTTCTTCTTCTCGATCGGAATGAAAAAAGTCTTCAAAAGCATCTAAGGCGTGAGAAGGGGGCAAAAGTTGGGTCATTTTGCGCATTAAGCTGTTGCGTTGCTGCGCTTGACTTTGTAACTCTTTTGCAATCCTAGTGCAAGTATAATGGAGTTCTTCTTTAAGTTCGACATCCCCGACAAGTAAAGTATATTCTTGTTGGTTGAGATTGCTTAAAATATCTTGTCTCAGCTTGATTTCTAGCATCAGCAGATGTTGGAGCTTTTCATTGAGTGCCTCCCACTCCTCTTGATTGTTTTGTGTCCATTCCATGTGATTCCCCCTTATGTTGATGTGAGCCTCTACTCTATACCGAGGATGATTCAAGAAGCGGGTTTGCGCCTTTGCCATGCTTGAATCACGATCGGTAGACGGGCCTATTTTTGGCGTTGTATTCATTATCTTGAAATTTCCATGCCAGCTGGCATACATTATGAAGGCAACTTCCCAAAGTCTTTGAAAGAGAATGAAAAAAAATATTTCTTTAAATAACAACGAGCTGGTCAAGTGGTTTCTTTGCCATCGCCGCTCGTTACCTTGGCGGGAAAATCCTTCCCCTTATGCGGTATGGATTTCCGAAGTGATGTTGCAACAAACTCAAGTGAGCGTGGTCATTCCCTATTTTTTAAAGTGGATGCGTCAGTTCCCTTCTGTTGCTAGGCTTGCCCAAGCAACTGAAGAAGAAGTGATGAAAGCATGGGAGGGGTTGGGGTACTATTCGCGCGCGCGTCGCCTTCATAGGGGAGCGCGCTATCTCGTCTCTTGCCATGGGGGGGAACTCCCAGCTGATGCTGGTCAACTCGCTGCTGTCGAAGGGGTTGGCCCTTATACAGTCGGGGCTTTGCTAAGCTTTGCTTTTCACCAAAAAGCTGTCGCTGTTGATGGGAATGTTTTGCGCGTTTTGTGCCGGTTTTGGGGCGTTGAAACCGAAATCGAGCGCGCGGCGACGCGGCGCCATATTAAGAAGACATTGGCTGAGCAACTCCCTGATGAACGTCCCTGGCTCGCAATGGAAGGGTTGATCGAACTCGGCGCTCTTGTTTGTCAACGCACCCCACAGTGCATGAGGTGCCCGTTGAGGCAAAGGTGCGTTGCGTATCAAGAAGGAAAAACAGACCAGTTGCCCAGGCGCAAACCGCGCGCAAAACCGACTGTCCTCGAAAGACTTGTTGCCATCATTTATACCTCTTCTGCTGTGTTACTTCGACAAGGAGAAAAAGGAAAAGTGATGGCTGATTTATGGGAGTTTCCCTATTTGGAGGGGACGGTGGCTACCTGGAGGGCGGCACATGCCCGCATCGTCGACCATTTTTCCCAGCCGCTGAGCTATCAGGGAAGTTTGTCGGCAGTGTCGCATGGGTTTACCCGCTTTCGCGCTGTTCTCTCACCTTACCTTTGGCAAGTAAAGATCCCCTTTCACTGCAGTGGCTATACATGGGTCCCTTTTGAGTGCGTTGAAGACAAGCCTTTTTCTTCGGGGCATCGGCGCATTTTGCGTCAATGGCTTGCTGAAAAACAACCAGACTGTAATAGAGAAATTTGAGAAGACAATTGCTCTATGCGAGATGCAGCGATGACGCGAGAAGACCGCGCTTTTTTATGGCTCAAGATCCGGACAGTAGGCGCCCTTATTTTTGCCCTGCCCCTTTTTGTTAACATGGTGTTTGAGTGGGTCGGCTTGCCGCTTTCGTTGGCGCAAGGAGGACAATTTGTCGCAGCGACGATCGTCCAGTTTGGTGCTGGGTACTCTTTTTATGTCAGCTCGTTTCAAGCGTTGCGCAAAAAAAGAGTGGGGATGGATCTCCTTGTTGCTTTAGGTACAAGTGCGGCTTACTTTTATAGCGTGGCTGCGCTCTTTTTTCGCTTCTCCCCTTTCTTGTATTTTGAGACAAGCGCTGTTTTGATTGCGTTGATTTTACTGGGAAGGTGGATGGAACAGCAGTCGAAAAGGCGTGCAAGTCAGGGAATGACAGCGCTTCTGGAACTGCAGCCAAAAACAGCGCGCGTGGTTAAAAAAGAGGGGTACCGAGATATTCCCGTTGAAGAGGTGCAAGTCAAAGACCGGGTGATGGTGCGCCCTGGGGAAAAAATTCCTGTTGATGCCGTGGTGTTAAAGGGGCATTCCCATCTCGATGAAGCGATGTTGACTGGAGAAAGTCGAGCTGTTTTAAAAGAAAAAGGAGACAATGTCTTTGCTGGGACACTCAATGGCGAGGGAGTCCTCGAGATTGAGGCTGCCCGGCTTGGCAAAGAGACCCGCTTAGCTGGGATTATTCGGCTCGTCGAAGAGGCGGGGCGTTCTCGGCCTCCCATTCAACAACTCGTTGATACAATTTCCGCGTGGTTTGTTCCGGCGGTTCTTAGTGTTGCGGTGCTTGCTTTGGTTGGGTGGGGACTTTTGATGGGCGATTGGCGCGAAGGGTTAGTGAGCGCTGTTGCTGTGCTTGTGATTGCCTGCCCTTGTGCGCTTGGATTGGCAACGCCGACGGTGATTACAGTTGCGTGTGCTCGTGGAGCTAAAGAGGGGATCTTGTTTAAAGAGGTCGCTGCCCTAGAGAGCGCGCGCAACGTGGATACTTTTGTCGTTGATAAGACGGGAACTGTGACTGAAGGGAAAATTCATGTTCGCGCTGTTCACGCTGTTGGCGAGTTGCAGGAGTTTTTGATGATTGCGGGTGGCTTGGTTGTTTACTCCGAGCATCCGCTCGCTTTAGCCATTCAAGAGTATGTTCGAGAGAAAAAGGGCCCTCTTTCTGGTTGCGAGGCCTTTCAAGCGCATACTGGCAAAGGGGTGAGCGGCACTCTTCGGGGAAAGCTTTACCACCTGGGCTCTTTGTCGTTTATCCGCTCTTTAGGTGTTGACCTAAGCGATCAGCAAGATGAGTTAGAAAAAGAGCCTTATACGGTTGTGATTGTCGCTGATGATCAACGCTATAGGGGCCATTTTACCCTCGCTGATACGTTGCGTCCCCAGTCGCAACACACCGTTGAGCAGCTGCACCGGATGGGAAAAAAAATCTATCTTTTAAGCGGTGATCGCAAAGCTGTCGTTGGTGCGGTAGCACATGAACTTCAGGTAGATGGTTTTTTTGCCGAGGTGCTCCCCGAGGAAAAGGCCCGCTATGTTCGACAACTTCAAAGCGAAGGGCGTCATGTTGGGATGGTTGGCGATGGCGTCAACGATGCCCCTGCTTTAGCGACAGCTGATGTTGGGTTTGCCATTGCAGCTGGAACTGATATTGCTATGGAGAGCGCGGCAATTGGGTTGATGCGCAATTCGTTAGAGCAGGTGGTCAAATCACTCAAGCTTTCCCAGTTGACTTATGTGAAGATACGTCAAAATCTTTTTTTTGCTTTTATCTATAATTTTCTTGGGGTGCCACTCGCGGCGTTGGGTCTACTGAATCCTTTAATTGCAGGAGCGGCGATGGCGCTGAGTTCGATTTCTGTTGTTCTCAATGCACTGACGATGCAAAAAGCGTCGCTCCTTTCTAGCAGCGCTGAGTAGAAGGAGAAGTTGTAGGAAAGGGGAAACTCTTTTATACTTCCTTCTGTATGGGGTGGCATAAGCAGAAAAAAGAGGGTGTTTGTTAAAAAATACCTTTTTCACTCAATGAGGGTATGTATGGAGACGCGCTCGTTTTTATTCAAACGCTGCAAACAAGTAGCGTCATATCTATTGATAGCTGGAGCTGGCATCGCGGCTTTTATTTTCATCACCGAAAAAAGAACGCGGCGCGTGGCAGCACATGCCATGGCGACCAAAGCGGTTTGGCAAGAGTGGGAAAAAACCTCTCAGGAAAGATCTCTGGAAGAGCTCGAAGCTCGGTTGAAAAAAGAGCCGCAACTTGACCGCCTGTACGGCGCAGCTCTTGGTCAGCGGCTCATTGCGCTCGATAAAAGCGACCGTGCCCGCCCCTATGTCGACAAAGTGATGAGGCGCGCTCAGCTCCATCCTTATTACCGCTCTTATGCGGAAACGACGATGTTGATCGAAGAGAAACATTTTGCTCAGGCACTTCAGGCCTCTTTACAACTTAAAGAGGCTATGCTTGGCGATGAGCCCTTTTTAACGCGGTTAAAAGAAAATCCCAAGCTGGGCGGAGCCCTTTTTGGCCTCAACTTGCTCCGGATCGCCCTTCTTTATGAGCAGCTTCACGATCGACAAGGGGAAGAAGAAGCGTGGAAGGTTTTTGAAGAGTATGGCGAGCAACAAGGCCTTGGTCAGGCGATCAAGGAAGTCGTTGCCCACTTTACATTGCACAACTATTCGCTCACTGAGTATATCAGCGATCGGAAAGCGCGCGCGAAGCTCTGACGGGCTTTTCCCTCAAGCATCTAGACAACTTGGACTTAAAGGTGCGAGGGGGGAAGGTCGTTATCTTTTGTGTTAAACTGCCCTGTCGAAAGTGCCGAGTTGTAGATCCCCTTTCCTCCCATTAAACCGGTGAGGAAAAAGATGAGGGGTGGCAAGAAAAATGAGAGAATGATTCCAACAACACCTAAGATCAGCTTGGTGATTTTTTCTTGCTTGGCGATAAAGTGAAAAGCGCTTTTAGCTCCTTTTTCGATCCTGGTAGGCAGAAGAACGCCTAAAATTCCTCCGATGCCAGCTAGAAAAATGCTCCAGGCGTAACCGAAGAAGAAGTAAGAAAACAAAGTGGCTAAAACAAAGTAGAGGACGAAAAAGATTTCGAACTGGTACTTTTTGCCAAAATTTTCAAGCTCTTGCACAC
>CAYTIT010000055.1:0-8058 GCA_964437975.1 uncultured bacterium | reverse complement strand
CGCTCAGCTCGATGGGGCTGGACTTTTACCTGTCTAAGCTGTATCTTGTTTCTTGCCCTGTGGCCTTCCCAAACCTTGAAAAAATGTATCTACGTCTTCCTTGTGGGAGAAAAATGACCTAGATGCTTACACGAGAAGCCACCACCTTCACTTGAGTGTTTTGCCTAAGCAGTGCAAGGAGGCATGATGATGCATCAGTCCTCAACACCCACCTCTTTTATTGAAGTCGTTTGGGAGCGTCACACAACCGCCACATGATAAAACAAAGCAACAATTCTCTCTCCTTTTTCTTAAGGGCATGTGAAGCGCGCACGTTCTGCGAACAGGCTTCCAGGCCTCCCTAGGGAAAAATGGATGGGGAGTTGCTGATAATGAAGTGTAAGGAGACAAAAAGTATGGCTTATCAGCAAACACTTTCGATCATTAAACCCGATGCCGTTGAAAAAAAGTCTATCGGCGCTATTCTTGAACGCTTTGAGCAAGCTGGCTTGCGCATTATTGGGATGAAGATGTTGACCCTCTCAAAAGAGCGCGCAGCGTCTTTTTATGCCATCCATAAAGAGCGTCCTTTTTTCAAAGCACTCGTCGCCTTTATGACATCGGGACCTGTTGTTGTCTCTGTGCTAGAGGGTGAGAATGCCATCGAGAAAAACCGCGCTTTAATGGGAGCCACCGACCCTCAGCAAGCTGCTCCGGGCACGATTCGCGCCGACTTTGCAGACAACATCGACGCTAATGCTGTTCACGGATCAGACGGCCCCGCTACAGCGAAAACTGAAATCTCTTTCTTTTTTAAGGAAAGTGAGCTCCAGCCAGCGCTTGCTCATTAATTGACCCTTTTGACTCCCGATGCCAATGAACAACATATCCCCCCCCCACCTATAGCTGGTTTGCAAAGCGGCACACATGCTGAGCAAACAGCTCTGGGCACGTTTGCGCGACCCAGTGAGACGGTGTGGGGAAAAGGACGATAGGAACCTGGTGGTCATGGAGAAAGGTCATACTTGGCTTCTGGGCGGCATGACTGCTAACGCCATAGAGTTTGGGAAGGTCAAGCTCGACGAAGGGTTGCCACTCCGATTGGAAAAGGGTGCTGCTTTGTCTTGGAGCGCTATTCTCCTGCCATCTAGGCCAAGCTGCTTGACATCCTCTCCCACCTAAAGGACTGACAGTGACTTATGGGTCATTGTCAGTCCTTTAGGTGGGAGAGGATGTCAATTTAACTTTTCTTCTCGCAACCTTCTTTTTTGGTGTCTTCAACTAAAAAGGTAACGGGGCCATCGTTAATTAAAGACACCGCCATGTCAGCGCCAAAGATCCCCGTTTTGACGCGGCTTGCCCCGAGTTTGTCTTTGAAAAGAGCTATACATTGCGTATAAAGAAGCTCGGCTTTTTGTGATGGCATCGAAGCCATAAAAGAGGGACGCCGCCCTTTTTGGCAATTGCCATATAGAGTGAACTGCGAGACGATCAATACACTTTTACTTGCCTCAGACACATCGAGGTTCATTTTACCCGCTTCGTCTTCAAAAAGACGTAGATTGATGAGTTTATCGACAAGCCACGGAAGCGTTGCCTCGCTATCTTCACGGTGAAAACCTAAAAAGACGAGCATTCCACCATCAATATGGCTCACCACTTTCTTTTCGACCGCAACCTCTGCGCTAAGAACCCGCTGAACAAGAGCGCGCATTAGGATTCCTTGAGCCGCTTGCCTAAAGCGGTGAGTTCACATTGAATCCCTTCGGGAAGCCTTGGCTCGAACTGCTCGAAATAACGCGCTAACTCGCCTATTTCTTTTTGCCACGCTTCCCGATCAACCGCGAGAAGAGCTTCGAGCGCACCAGGAGCGAGCGAGAGCCCTTTAAGGTCAAGGGCATGTGTTGTCGGAAGGATCCCTAGCGGCGTATCGACGCTGTCGCCCTTGCCTTGGCACCTTTCAAAAATCCACCGTAAAACGCGGATGTTTTCACCAAAACCTGGCCATAAAAACGCGCCATCTTGTCCTTTGCGAAACCAGTTAACGTGAAAAATTTTGGGCGCTTTTCCCGGCGCGAAATAGGTGCCCATTTCTAACCAATGGGCAAAGTAGTCGCCCATATGGTACCCGCAAAAAGGGAGCATAGCAAAAGGGTCATGGCGCAGTTGCCCTACCGCTCCTGCTGCAGCTGCTGTTGTTTCTGAAGAGAGCGCGGCTCCTAAAAAAGTGCCGTGTTGCCAAGACCGACTTTCCATGACAAGAGGGACCACCGTTTCGCGGCGACCACCAAAAATAATCCCCGCAATCGGGACCCCTTCGCCAGCATCAAAGGCGGGGTCGAGCACGGGGCACTGCTTTGCGGCGACAGTAAAGCGCGCGTTGGGATGGGCCGCGCGTGTTTGAGATGCGGGCGTCCAAGCCTCGCCGCGCCAATCGGTCAGCTGGGGCGGCGGCGAGGGCGTCATTTTTTCCCACCAAATATCTTGGTCTGGCGTTAAAGCGACGTTGGTAAAGATTGTTTCTTTGGCAATGGTTTCCATCGCAGCGGGATTAGAGGCTGCCGATGTCCCTGGTGCAACGCCAAAAAACCCAGCTTCTGGATTGATCGCATAAAGGCGCCCATCTTTCCCTAGGCGCATCCACGCTATATCATCGCCAACACATTCCACTTTCCACCCGGGAAGAGTTGATTTGAGCATCGCGAGATTTGTTTTGCCACAAGCACTTGGAAAAGCTGCGACAAAATAGAGCTTTTTGCCTTCTGGTGATGTGATGCCAACAATCAGCATGTGCTCGGCTAGCCACTTTTCTTCTTTCGCTTGAAAAGAAGCGATTCTCAAAGCAAGACATTTTTTCCCAAGAAGCGCATTGCCGCCATACCCACTGCCAAAAGAGGTGATTTGCCTTTCTTCGGGAAAATGGACGATAAATTTAGCATCGGCGCGACAAGGCCAGTGACTCGATGTTTCGTTTGGCGCAAGGGGAACGCCAACTGAATGCAAGCAAGGAATAAACGGCCCATCTGTTCCGAGGATGTCGAGCGCTTTTTTCCCCATCCGCGTCATTAAAAACATGTTGGCGACAACATAAGGCGAGTCGGTGATTTGGACTCCAATCAAAGCGAGAGGAGAGCCGAGCGGCCCCATACTAAAGGGAATGACATACATCGTTCGCCCGCGCATGCACCCAGCAAACAGCGCATTGAGTTGTCTTTTCATTGCTTGAGGCTCTTCCCACCGATTTGTCGGACCAGCATCGCCTTGTGATCGGGTGCAGATAAAGGTTCTATCTTCGACACGGGCGACATCGTTTGGGTCGGAGCGACAAAGAAAAGAATAGGGGCGTTTTGAGGGATCAAGGGGTGTGAATGTCCCTAAGTCAATGAGAGTTTGGCAGATCGCGCGGTATTCTGCTAGCGAGCCCTCACAGACATACACTTTGTGTGGTGTGCACTGCTCTTCAATTGTTTTAACCCATGCTGCGAGCTTGGGATGTTGGAGCACATGCGAACTATCCATGAAATCGATCTACAGTCTTTTGGGCGTTCCTAGGTATTCAAGAGCCATTCCTGTTCCATTACATACAGCTGACAAAGGATCTTCGGCTACTGTCACGGCAAGGCCAGATTCTTTCATCAGCGCCTTGTCAAACCCTTTGATCAGTGCACCGCCTCCCGCTACGACCATTCCCCTTTCGACGAGGTCAGCGGCAAGTTCGGGCAGTGACTTTTCAAGGGTGGCTTTTACACCTTCTGTGATTTGTTGAATCGGCTCGGCGAGACATTCGCGAATTTCCACCGAGTTAATCCGCTTTGTCACCGGAAGTCCAGCGACTTGGTCACGACCACGCACTTCCATTTCTAGCTCGTGATCGCCTAAAGGATAAGCCGATCCAATTGTCATTTTGATTTCTTCTGCTGTTCGCGGCCCGATCATCAGGTTATAGGTGCGCCGCATGTAGTTGATGATGCAGTCGTCAAACTCATCGCCAGCAATGCGCAGTGACCTCGATTCGACAATCCCTCCTAGAGAAATGATCGCAATTTCTGTTGTTCCACCGCCCACATCGATGATCATACTTGCCGAGGGTTCATGCACGGGAAGCCCGACGCCAATGGCCGCTGCCATCGGCTCTTCGATCAAAATGACCTCTTGCGCGCCAGCGCGCAGCGCTGAGTCTTCTACAGCCCGCTTTTCGACCCCTGTAATCCCCGACGGAACAGCAATGAGAATTTTTGGGCGAAATAGGCTCCGCGCTGGTGTGACGCGGGAAATAAGCGCTTTGAGCATCCCTTCAGCGATCTCAAAGTCGGCAATGACCCCATCTTTCATCGGGCGTACAGCGTGAATTTTTCGCGGTGTCTTCCCTAACATTGCTTTCGCTTTATGCCCAACGGCAAGCACTTCATTTGTAACAGAGTCTACAGCAACCACTGAGGATTCGGCCAGAACAATTCCCTTCCCCCTCACATAAACAAGTGTATTTGCTGTACCAAGATCAATCCCAATGTCATTGGAAAACAGCCCTGTCAAGCGCCCTAGTTTAGACGTTAAATCGCGACGAAACTGCTCAAAACGCTTCCTTTGTCCCGGAGCGGATCTTTTCATCATGCACAAGCTCCCATTACTGCAAACCCAAGTAGTCCCAGTCTATACGAATGATTAAGATAAAAGCCAGCACTCTCGTCAGGATTAGGTTTGTAAAAGTTCGAGAACATCTTCCCAGGTCAGTTTAGCAATAGCTTCATCGTCACAACTCACGATCTTTTTCACAATTCCCTTTTTGCGTTGCTGCATTTCAACAATTTTTTCTTCGATCGTCCCTAATGTGACAAGCTTGTAAACAGACACATTGTTTTTCTGTCCAATTCGGTGAACGCGGTCAGTAGCTTGACTTTCTACTGCGGGATTCCACCACATATCGTAGTGAATGACCGTGTCTGCTCCGACCAAATTCAATCCAGTTCCACCAGCTTTTAATGACACAAGAAAAACAGAGATCGACGGATCTTCGTTGAACCCTTTGACGATTTCTAGTCGATTTTTACTTGATCCATCGAGATAAGAAAAACGGATCCCTTCGCGTTTAAAGTCGTCGCGCATGATTTTGAGCATCTGGGTATACTGAGAAAAAATAACGACTTTATGATTCCCCTCAATCAGTGTCCTCAGCAACTCTAGCAACATTTCATATTTGGCACTATCGCCTGACTCTGGCTTCTCTTTCGCAAAGATCGCGGGATGACAGCAGATTTGTTTCAAACGCGTCAATGTTGCCAAGACGTGGATCTGTACCTTGTCAAATCCCGATTTCTCGACGAGTTTGGTCAACTCATCGCGCGCTGATTCGGCATATGAGCGGTACAGGTCTTTCTGAACAGCGGTCAGCTGCGTATGGTACACATTCTCAGCAACAGAAGGCAGGTCATCGAGAACATCGACCTTCATTCGGCGCAAAATAAAAGGCGAGACTTTTTTACGCAAGTAGGTCAACTGCGCTGTTTGCTCTTCACCCGAAGATCGCACATACTTCTCAATAAAGCGATCATAAGGGCCGAGAAACCCGGGCATCAAAAAGTCAAATAAGCTCCACAGTTCATCGAGTGAATTTTCGATTGGCGTTCCCGAAAGAATCATGCGGTGGTCTGCCCGGATCATTTTTACCGACTTTGCATTGCGCGTTCCACGGTTTTTGATGTGTTGCGCTTCATCGAGAACCATATAGGAAAAAGTCAGTGGGCGGTACACCGTAACATCTTTTTGTAACAAGCTGTAAGAAGTGATCACTACATCGTACTGTTTTGCCTTGGCAATCAGTTTTTCCCGTTGACTTGGCATCCCATCAATTACTAAAGCCTTCAATTTCGGATTGAATTTATGGAACTCTTCAGCCCAGTTGTAAAGAAGCGAAGTTGGGCAAACAATAAGCGCTGTTTTTTTATCGACCTTTTTGTACTGAGTTAATGCAACAATTGCCTGCAATGTCTTTCCAAGACCCATATCGTCGGCCAAAATTCCACTGAGATACATCGACCGCAACCGTTCAAGCCAATGGACTCCCTCTTTTTGATACGGTCGGAGTGAAGCGCATACCTCTTTAGGCATTAGGCTGAACTTTAACTTCTTGGTTCCAAGCATTTGCTCGCGAATCTCACGCAACTGCTTTGTCATCGAAAATGCCACGGGGAGTCCCTCAAAATTCGAGGCGTCGATATTCGCCAAGCTCCAAAGTGGCCGTTGCAGAGTATGATCTTTTAATGTTTCAATCCCAAGTTCGTCAAAAAGTTGAACGATTTTTCCTATTTCATCGAGATCCAAAACTAAAATCTTGGGGAGTTTCCCTTTCTCTTTCGCCTTTTTCCCTTTCCGCCCTTGATCGCTGAGCTCAATATAAGAGTGACGTGAAATCAAACAGTCCCACAATCGATCCACTGTCACACCACTCAGAGCCCCTTTAACAGCGATGTCCATCTGATAGCTATCCATCCGATCGAGGTGAGAAAGTTTCAACTTAAACTCTGTTTTGTCGTAAATGAATTGATCGAGCAGATTTTGCGGGCAGTTAAAGGTCACGCGGCCTTGGTTGCGCGGAATGACATCAGTCATAAACTCGATAATTTTCTTTTCTGTCCGTGCAATATACGTTTGGTGCTGCGCATGAAAGGTGAAATCGCGAAAAAGATCTTCTGTAATTGTTTTTTCTTCGACTAGATTGCGAGCAATAACCCCCTCTTCAGTAACAAAAGAGTGGATGTGGTCAAATTGCAACTTCTTCCATGACGACGGAACGACTGTCTCGTCATAGTAAAAAGAAAGGCTCGCTTCAAGTTCACCATCCAAAAAAGAAATATCGCATAGCGCCTTCATCTCGCTAACATAAGGCAGGGTCGTCAAGTGTTTGACTACATTTCCCTGATCGACGAACGCAAAGCGGGACAATTCGGGCAAGGCATTTTCAACAAAAGTCCCGAAAAGCGGTTCCGGAATCGTCATATTCCTAATCGGGATCAAACTTTTCAAGTGGCGTCTTGTCACCTCATCAGGGAAGCGGTAATAGACGTGGTTGTAAATCAAGCCAGGGCAAGCACATTCAAAGAGCTGCACCTCTTCAATGCTCACTGAGTGATCATCGACGAGAATCGTCGGATTAAGGAGAACCTTAGAGGTTGGCGGATGGATGTATTCCAACGTCACTTTAATCTGCGCTGGCGAGAGGGAAAACTGTAATGGAGATTCGAGATTTTCTTCGTAAATACAAGGGAGAATCTGCTTATCTTCGTTTTGCAGCAACCATCCTTTATCTTTCATCGCTACCGCTGCGATCGTGTGGGCTTTAGCAAGGAGCGAGCCAAACTCTTTGGCTTCCATAAACATGATTTTTTGGGCGCGGTCCGCCCCCCCCTGGTCTCCCTCTCGATAAGACTCCATCACAAGCTGAGCGATATCTCGCTCTCCCTCAGAAAAGGACTCCAGAGAAAAGAGGTAACTTCTTCCGCCAATGACAACAGGCTCACCATAACGCACTCCCTCCCAAAAATCGTGCATATGGGGAATATGGAGGGGCTTTGATCGACAAGCTAGCCTCAGCGCGATTTGAATAGCAACTCCTTGGCGTTTTTCCTCTGCATGTGTATGAAAAATCACTGCCAGCTGGGCTTTTTCGACCTCCTGGCTCGCCTTTGGGAGGAAAAACGACGACCCCGCCAGAATTTTGGACGCCTGAATATACTCTTGCAACAATTCTCGCTGATACTTTTTGTCGCGACGGTGCTCTTCTTTGCTTGCCGCTTCTTTAACCGCTTTTAATAACTTCTTTTTTTGTTCCTCATCGAAGCCCTTCTTTTTTGTGAGGTCTTCAAGATCGGTTTCTTTAGAGTAACTGACCAAAATATGATCAAGATTTCCTTCGAGGTAAAAAAGCAGGGCGGCTAGATGTTGACAATCATAGTGATAGGGACAATCACAATCTGAATCAATTGTCTCACTCTCGATGCGATCGATCTCAATTTCGCTCGCATAAGTATTTTTATATTGGCCCAACACCTGTGCGCTGATCCGGAGCGACGTCGCATCCAAATG
>CAYTIT010000054.1:0-8095 GCA_964437975.1 uncultured bacterium | reverse complement strand
GACAGCGCGCACACGCTTCATCGATGTCGCGCGGAGAAACAAAGCTGCTGATGCGAATAAACCCTTCGCCACAGCTACCATAGCCCACTCCCGGTGTGACGATTAAGTGCTTGTGCTCTAAAAAGAAGTCAAAGGCTTCCCACGAAGAACATGCGCCTACTTTGACCCAAAGGTAAGGAGCATCTTCACCTCCATAGACAGAGTAACCCGCGCGCACCAAAGCCTTCTTGAGCTTGCGCGCGTGGCGCAAATAGGTCGCCACCATCGCTTGACTCTCTTTTTTCCCCTCTTGTGTAAAGAGGGCAAGCCCCGCGCGCTGAGAAAGAATAGAGGCGCCATTAAAAAGGGTCGAGTAGACGCGCTGCCACGCTCGATGCACCGAAGAGCCATCACTAAACTTGAGCGCCTTGGGAACAACTGTCCATCCGAGGCGAAGTCCCGAAAATCCAGCTTGCTTCGAAAATGAATGCACCTCAATCCCGACCTCTTTTCCCTTTTTTAGCGTCAAAAGAAAGGGCGACACAGATGGATGTGTCACATACGAAGCGTAGGCCCCGTCGAGAATGATGAATGCCGAGCGCTTATGGGCTTCTTCAATTAAGAGCTCAAGCTCATCTGCGGTGTACGCAACCCCAGTTGGATTGTTTGGGTTGCACACATAAAGAAGATCAAGCTCTGCGGGAAGGGCCGCGAGGTCGGGGAAAAACTCCGTCGCAGGTGTGCATGGCAATAGGTGCACCTTCTGAGCTCCTTGCAGCACACTCCCCTCGCTATAAACAGGGTAGCTCGGATCTTGGATCGCAATCACCACGTCGGGGCCAAAAAGGAGTTGCAGCCGCCCTAAGTCGCACTTAGCGCCGTCTGAAATAAAAACTTCGTCGGGGTCAATCGCGCCGCGATACACCTCTGTGGCAATTTTTTCGCGCAGCTCTTTTAACCCCTGCTCTTCGCCATAGCCAACATAACCAGCCTCTGTTCCAAGCGCGCGCGCGCTGTCCACAAGGATGTCTGTGCACACTTTCCCTAAAGGCAAAACGGTATCACCTATTCCTAAGCTGATCAACTTTGCCTTCGGGTCACGGGCGCAAAAAGCTTTTTTGCGCCGCGCAATCTCTGAAAAAAGATAAGAACTCGGTAAGCGAGTGAAACTCGCGCGTTGCATGACCATTACAACCATCCTTGGCGGTGCGCGAGCTCGGCGCTAAGGAGCGAACCGCCCGCCGCGCCACGCACTAAATTATGAGTCAATGCGGTGAAGCGAAAGTCAAGGACGGGGCAAGGGCGCAGCCGCCCCACTGTAGCTACCATGCCTTGAGATCGCTCGACGTCGAGCTGGGGTTGCGGCCGATCTCTTTCTTCAAGGTAGACCACGGGCTGTGCCGGCGCAGACGGAAGACCTTGCATCTCTTCTGCCCCCCGAAAGGCGGACCAAACGTCTTGGATCTCTTCTTTGCTCGGCGTGCGGCGAAAAGCGACCGAGATACAGGCTATATGACCAACAGGGACGGGGACGCGATTACACTGCACAGAGAGGGGAATAGCATCTGAAAACTCAATTCCCGACGACCCCACAGATCCGAGAATTTTACGCGGCTCGCACTCCGATTTTTCCTCTTCACCTTCGATAAAGGGAATGACATTACGGGTCAGTGTAAATCCCTTCCCAGCACCGCTCGTCGCCTGTAGTGTCGTCACCATGACCTTCGTCATTTCAAACGCTTGATGGAGCGGAAACAAGGGGAGAAGGTAGCTGTGCAATGTGCAATTGGGTTTGGCGACAAGGCACCCTTGATCCCAAGAGCGCCTCTTTTTTTGGAGCGCTAACACTTTTAAGTGGTCGGGGTTAATTTCGGGAATGAGGAGAGGGACGTCGGGAGTGAGCCTGTGATGCGCTGCCATCGCAAAAAGGGCGAGTCCGCGCGCTGCGAGCGCTTCGTCCCACGTGCGAGCAACAGCTTCTGGTAAAGCGGAAAAACCAAGGCGACACGTTGCGGCCACTTGATCTAAGATCTGTTCTCCACTGCCGCTCATGTCGCTGCGGCTGGGAGCCATTTTGAGACTAAAGAGTGGATGATCTTTTAAAAGGGCGCGGTAACATTGCCCAACACTCCCACTAGCGCCGAAAAGAGCAACTGGAATTTTAGACATAACCTCCCTCAACCAAGGAAAGCTCGCGCTCGATTAACCTCTGGAGCACCTTTTCATTCTCAATTGAAAGCGCGGTGAGCGGTAAGCGGCACTCTTTAGTCCCACGCCCGGCCAGCGCGAGGAGGGCTTTAATAGGCAGCGGATTGGTTTCGACTGCCGCCGCTTCAAAAAAGGGAAAAAGGCGGCGATAAAGGGCGCGTGCTGTTGCTATTTCTCCTTGCTGCGCTGCTTGCACGCAGTCGATCATAAGTCGAGGAAGCAAATTGCTTACAACTGAAATCACGCCGTGCGCGCCTAAAGCAAGGAGAGGTAGCGTCAGCGCATCGTCACCTGAGAAAAAGAGAAACTCGTTTGGCAAGTGGTGCATCCACTTAGCCGCGCGGTGCATATCGACACTCCCCTCTTTGACCCCAATGATCCCGCGCATCTCGCTAAGTGCAATCAGCGTTTCTAGCGTGCATAGGCTTCCCGTCCGTTTCGGGTGGTGATACACGATAAGGGGGAGCGAAACAGCTTCGGTGATCGCTCGAAAATGGGCGATAACACCCGCCTGGGTGGGGCAGTTATAATAAGGGGTGATCACGAGAAGGGCGTCGACGCCCCATTGTTCAGCACACTTCGCTTGGGCGACGCTCGCTGCTGTTCCCTGCGCTCCCACTGCGGCGATCACGCTAAGCTCTTGACCTCCGACAGCGCGCACAAGGGCGACGCTCCGCTTTTTCTCTTCAAGGCTCAGTGCCCACCCTTCTCCTGTCGTGCCAGAAACCACACAACCACGTATTCCCTCATCGAGTTGAACCTGCACCTGCGCGCGCAAGGTCGCTTCGTCGAGCTTTCCGTTAGAGAAAGGGGTGACTAAAGCTGTGATCACAGAGGGAAAGGACATGGCGCCTCCTTGGAAAGGACACACTCAGCAATAAAATCGTCGAAAGAAAAAAAGCCGCGCCGACCGATCAACCACTCGGCCGCGGCGAGCGCTCCTGTTGCGAATCCCGCTCGATTTTTGGCGCGATGCGTCAGCTCAAGCACATCGTCAGCACCGTCGAAAATCACCGTGTGCGTTCCGGCGACTGTTCCCAGACGAAGTGGGGCAAACTCGACGCCGAGCTCGCGCCCGATGTCTTTTGCCGTCCCCGACGGGGCGTCGCGCTTGCCTGCATGGTGGACTTCGATGCCCCCTGCAGCATACCGCTCAGCTATCCAAGGCAGCTGTTGCAATGCGCGCAAAACGAAGCGAAAGCAAGCCATCCCAACCGAAAAATTCGCCCCGGCGAGGACACCGATTTCCTCTTGCTCAGCAAGAGCCTTCACATGTGCGCCCTCTTTTTCCCACCCTGTCGATCCGATCACGGTGGGAAGGCCACAGGCAAACAGGCAAGCGAAGTGTGCGCGCGCATTGGTGGGAGTAGAGAAGTCGATCACAACATCGCTGCCGCTCGCACCGATCTTTTTTTGCACATCGTCACCGCGCGCGATCATCGCAACAACTTCGTGTTTTTCTTTGGCTGCCGCTTTGACAACCTCTTTCCCCATTTTTCCGTGACCAATAACTGCAATTTTCATCTTATGCCCGATGACGATTCAAGAGGCGGCACCGTCTTAGCTTTGCTTTCCGCCGCACTTAGTTTAGAAAATTCCCACTTTTCGAAGAAGGAGTTTTCTATTCGCCTTAGGTTTTAATCGCCGAAAAAACAGCGGTATGCTATACCGAGCATAACTCAAGAATTGGGAATTTTGCCCCAGCCAGCGCGCGGCGATTGTTGATCGGCGATGCAGCCGGTCGACAAGATGGAGATGATGGCACAGGCAACCAACCGCTTCTTGCGCTACGCTCGGTATATGTGACTTAACTATCAATCCACTAAGTGATGAGTCTTTTTATGTGCCGTTTTCTGATGACCTTGGCGCTTGCGCTTGTTGTTGTTCCTTTTGGAGGACAATCAACCGAAAAACAGCTGATCTATGTCTATAAAAAAGAAGTGAATCAGTACAGCTCGCAAAGTACCTGGACATTAACCAAAAAGGGCGACGAGCTACATATTCAAGGAAAAAGCTCGAAGGGATCAACGACGATTATTTCGTCTTTGGATCGCCATACAAAACAGTTTATTTTTAAATCGGCCCATCGCGGTGATGACTATAAGATTTACCGATCGGGACAGGAGTTGATCGCTTCGGGAACATCCCGTGGCAAGCCCATCGAAAAAAGGTATCGCTTAGGAACCAAGCTCTGGCTCCAAGAGTTCGATTTCAGCTTGAAGCCCTTTATCTTATCGAATCAACGCGAAATCAAATTCTGTATCATTCACCCTAAAAAATTGAGCAAACATAATATGGCGGCTAAGAAACAACAGCTAGAACAGCTGTCGGTGAACAACACGACATACGAAGCGCTCAAGGTAAAAATTTCTTTAACTGGGTTCAAGGGGATGTTTTGGAGCGCTCAAGCTTGGTTTGATACGCGCTCTGGCGATTTACTTCAATATATCGCCAATGAGGGCCCTAATACACCGACAGGCATTATCACCCTTCTTTCTAAAAAAAGCGCTCCCTCTTAGACGGGGACGCTTGCAACTTGATCCTTTGCACAAAATAACGCGAATGTGGTTAAAGGAAAAAAGAGGGAGATAAGGCTCTGAAAAACCACCCCCACTGCCGAGAGCAGCCCCTCGAAAGTGTTTGCGCGCGCACAAAGCCCCCTTAGGAGACATCTATTCTATGAGCACTCAACATCCAGAACCTAACCCCTTGAACCAGCCCTTCCCCGGCGCAGCGGCGACATTAAAAAAGCATTTGTTAAGCCGCCTTGAGGCTTCGTTTGCCCCTTTTTTAGACGGAAAAAAAAATGGTTCTGCTATGAGCGCCTTTTTACGCTTACACGAAAAAGATTTACTTAACCAGGCACGCGAAGTTGGCGGCCCTGTCTCTTCTGATATGGAAAAGTGGGTCCAACACTGCTCTGATTATGCCAATGGTCACGGAAAATTTGACTCTGTGGCAAGTGGATTGGAAACCCTGCGCTCTCACCTTAAAAGCTGAAGGTTTAGCCATGTCTTCAACCCCTTCCCACAATGTAAAAAGAAAATTAACACGCGATTTGCAAGCCTTTTTATGGCAATTTGAGCAAGGCGGGTACACGCGTGAGACGATGCTTTCGATTTTGGGCCAATTCACCCCCCTTTTCATTGAAGATTGCGAATTGCTTGAGCCGATGGTGCAGCGCCATGTCCAGCAAATGGTCACCGACTGCCAAGCTTATGCCGAAGGGAAAGGGGATTCGCTCTCTATTGTAAAAGATTTAGACCTGTTAAAGACCGATTTAGAATAGAGCGCTTTTCAGAATCGATGGGCTGTATGAAAGGCAACAACCCCCTTCTTGAATCAAGAAGCCTTATGTGGTATCATCGATCTTTTTTTATTCAAGAGTCGCAAAAAATAGCTTTTTTTAATGAAAAATTTGGAGCGCTGGCTGCGGCAACAACCCCCTTCTTGAATCGCGATCGGTAGGGCTACACTCTTTTTAAAGTAAAAATTTATTGTTTTTATGGACTCGACCACTTTGCAAAAAAAGGGAGCGCGCTTTGCCTCTTCGCTGCCTTTTCTCTTCTTGATCAGCTTTTTATCGCTCCTTAATACAGTTGTCCGAACGATTTTTTCACCTCTTGTTCCCTCAATTTGTCAAGATTTACACCTTTGCCATGGCCATGCGGGCAACCTCTTTTTTGCCCTTTCTGTCGGCTTTGCACTGACTCTTTTTAGCTCACAATTTTTGTCGGCAAGGGTGACGCATAAAAAAGTGGTCCTTTTATCTCTTGCGACAACAGGAGGGGCCCTCTTCCTGATAGCTCATGCTCCCACCTTTCACCTGCTACGCACTACCCTTTTTTTCCTCGGTTTGTGCGCTGGTTTCTTTATCCCCTCAGCTGTTGCCATGATTCGAGAAACCGTTCACGATGACCATTTGGGAAAGGCTTTTGGTCTCTTCGGAAGTGCGCAAAGTTTTGCTTTTATTTTCGGCTCTTTTATTGTTCAAGGATTTTTGCCCTTAGCGCCCTGGCAAACCTTGCTGCAAGGACTCGGCATTGCCTCGCTGATCATCGCAGCGCTTGCTGCTTTCTTCCTCAAACAGGGAACGCAGCGAGGTGACCCTATCACCTTTGCCTTGACCCGCTCGTTGTTCTTTTCGCGCGCCTTTTGGATTATTTTAGCTCTTCTTTGTCTCGCTAACGGTCTTAATATCGGCATCTACAACATGGCCCCCGACTACTTTCAAAGCCTTCACCTGCTCAAAGAAGAAAATATCCACCACCTCATCGATATTGCACGCGCTTTTAGCATCGTCACTGCGATTCTCGCCGGCGCTATCGCCGATCGCTTCGGGCTGAAGCGGTCGATTTTCACTGCGCTGACCCTGTGTGGTGGTGCGACGATGTTGATGGGATTTGTTTCACCCTCGACCTCTTTGTTTCTCTTCTGTTTGCAATCGCCGATTGCAGCTTGTTTGATGCCTCTTGTTCACTTTGCCATGGCGACGATTGTCCCTCCTGAAAAAAATGCCGCTCTCATTTCACTGATGGCTCCGTTCGCTTTTCTTACAGGGGCGGGAATTGTTCCCCAACTGCTCGGTTTTTTTGGCGATTTTCAACTTTATGCGGAAGGATTTGTTGTTTTTGGTATAATGGCGTTGGCCGGTGGCCTTTTCTTTAACTCAAGTCGAGTGTACCGCCATGTCGAAGTTAGCCAAGCCAACAGCGTTGAATCGTGATCCTCAAGTTGGCGTCCTCTTGATTAATTTGGGCACGCCCCGCTCTCCAAGTCCGCGCGATGTCAAGCGCTATCTTAACGAGTTTCTCACCGATAAACATGTCATCGACTTACCTTGGCTTTTCCGCCAGTGGTTGGTCCGCGCCGTGATCGTACCGCGCCGTTACCGCGCATCAGCTGCCCTTTACCGCTCGATTTGGACAGCGCAAGGCTCGCCTCTTCTCACGTATGGGCGCGCGCTTAAAGAAGCGCTTCAACACAGCTTAGGCGCTCGCTTTTGTGTCCAGCTCGCCATGCGTTACCAAGAGCCCTCATTGAAAGGAGCGCTCCGCTTGCTCGCGACGCGCGCACTGTCATCGCTTGTTGTCTTACCGCTGTTTCCCCAGTTTAGCACGGCGACAACAGGGTCGATTGAGCGCGTTCTTTTTAAACGCGCCCGTTTGTATTCTACCCTTCCCCCCATTGCGATGATCAAAAGTTATCCGACCCATCCTGGCTTTATCGACGCTTTGTGTGCTCAAGCAGCCCACCTTCCGCTCAGCACTTTTGATCGCATTTTGATCAGCTACCACGGCCTGCCTGAGCGCCAGCTAAAAAAGGGCGATCCAAGCGGCCTGTGTTTACAGGCTTCTCACTGTTGCCAAACGCTCAGTCCAACGAACCGTTACTGTTATGCCGCGCAGTGCCATGCGACAACGCGGGCACTTGTCGACGCGCTCGGCCTGACCCGAGACCAGTACCGCCACTGCTACCAGTCTCGCCTAGGGCGTGCTGCTTGGCTCCGCCCCTATACAGCTGACATCATGATTGAGGAGGCCAAGCGCGGAGCAAAAAAACTCGCCGTTTTTTGTCCTTCTTTTGTCGCCGACTGCCTCGAAACGCTGTCTGAAATTCGCTGCGAATACCGCGCTCTTTTCCTCGAGCATGGTGGCGAGGAGCTCGAGCTTATCGAAGCGCCCAATACGCATCCCCTTTGGGTTGCTGCGCTCAAAAAAATGACGTTAGACCTTTGCTAGCGGTCGCTTGTGTACACTGAAAATTTTAAAAAAAGGAGAAGACCTGCAAGTTCTGTCTCTCTTAAAAACATACGTTGACGCTACCGCGCAATTATTCGAGCGAAGAGGCGCCGTCTTAAGTGCACCCTTTTGTCCAGACAGGTTTTGCTCAATTTTCTAGGAGATCC
>CAYTIT010000053.1:6131-8108 GCA_964437975.1 uncultured bacterium | reverse complement strand
CAAGTGACTTTTGGGTGCAACATGCTCGCTCTCGACCGCGGTTTGCCGCGCGTCATGACGATCAAGCAGCTCCTTGGCGCTTGGGTCGATCACCGGATCGAGGTCGTTCGCGCGCGCACGCGGTTTGAGTTGAAAAAAGCCGAAGCGCGCGCCCACATCTTAGAGGGGTATTTAAAAGCGCTCGATCATCTCGACGCCGTTGTCAAACTCATCCGCGCGAGCAAAGACAAAGCCGAAGCCAAACATGCGCTCATTGAAAAATATGCGCTCACAGATCGTCAAGCAGCAGCAGTGCTCGACTTGCGCCTTTACCAACTCACGGGCCTTGAGCGGGAAAGTATCGAGGGCGAATACCGCGATTTGCAAGAAAAAATCGCCCATTTTCGCGCTATTTTGGCCGATGAAAACCTCGTCCGCGGGATCATTAAAGACGAACTCAAAGAGATGCGCAAGCTCGATAAGAAGGAAGGGCGGTGCACGCAAATCGTTCCTGCCGAGGGCGACTTTGAGATGGAAGATCTCATTCCCGATGAAACAGTTATCATCACCATTTCTCACGACGATTATGTTAAGCGGATGCCGGTGACAATGTTTCGCCAGCAGCGGCGCGGTGGCCAGGGCGTGATTGGGTTTGATGCGAAAAAAGAAAACGATGGCCTCAAAGATCTCTATGTCGCCTCGACACACGAATGTTTGATGATCTTTACCAATTTAGGGCGGTGCTATTGGGTCAAAGTATGGCAGTTGCCCGAAGTCGGCCGGCGCTCTAAAGGAAAACCGCTTGTCAACTTACTCGAAGGACTCCAAGGAGGGGAGCGGATTGCCGCCGTCTTGCGTGTCCGCGATTTTGATACTCCTGAAACAGCCATCCTACTTGCAACGCGTAAAGGGATTGTGAAAAAAAGCTCGATTACCCTCTTTAGCTCACCGAGGCGCAAAGGGGTCTATGCGATTAACATCGACGAGGGCGATGAAGTGATCGCCGCACACCTTGTCAGCGCTGATGATCAGGTGATGCTCTTTACACGCGAAGGGATGGCGGTCCGCTTTGAAGCGGCGCAAATTCGCGCCATCGGCCGCGTGGCGCGCGGTGTGCGCGGCGCAAAACTCAAAAGCGAACACGATGGGATCGTTTCGTGCGAAGTCGTCAAGGGGAGTGAAACAGTGCTTGTTGTGTGCGAGAATGGGTATGGCAAACGGTCAAGTGTCGAGTCTTTTCGCCAAACGAACCGCGGCGGCGTCGGCGTCCGCTCGATTATTATAAGCAAGCGCAATGGCTATGTTATCGGAGCGCTTGCTGTCAAAGATAACGATAGTGTCATCTTGATGACAAAGAGCGGACATACCCTCCGCTTAGGGATGGAAGACTTGCGGGTGATGGGACGGTCGACACAAGGGGTCAAAGTGGTCGATCTTAAAGGAGACGATCTCGTCATCGCCTTGCAAAAGATCGAACTCATTGAAGAGAAAGAAAGCGATGGCACCGCCAAAAGCGAAAAAAAATCATAACGGGTTTTTTGTCACCTTTGAAGGGGGAGAAGGGAGCGGAAAAACAACGATCCTCAAAGAGATTGCCGCCACCTTGCGCGTGAAAGAGCCACACCTTCTCGCGACACACGAGCCAGGGGGAACCCGTTTAGGAACGCACATCCGCTCGTTATTATTAGATCAACAAACGATCGCTATTGCGCGCCGCGCTGAGTTTTTTCTCTTCTTAGCCGATCGAGCGCAACATGTGGCCGAGGTCATTCTGCCCGCGCTCAAAAGCAACAAGGCGCTTGTCCTTTGTGACCGCTTTACCGATTCGACGCTCGCTTACCAAGAGCAAGGTAAAGAGGCCGTTGAAGCCGCTTGTTTTGCTACCGGTGGGCTTTTACCCGATCTGACCCTCCTTTTCGATATCGATCCCGCCGTTGGTTTAGCGCGCGCGCGCCAAGCAAGTGGTGGCCACGCCGATAAGATCGAAGAGCGCACACT
>CAYTIT010000053.1:0-6121 GCA_964437975.1 uncultured bacterium | reverse complement strand
GACAGCGCAGTGAGACGCGCCTTCTTAGCGCGCGCTCAAGCTGAACCCGAGCGGTTCCACCTCATCGACGCCGCGCAGCCGCTCAAAAAAGTTGCAGAAGAAGCGCTCCACGTGATACAACGACGTCGAGAGGTAGCTGCGTGAAATTAGACCATCTTCCGGGAAATGAGCAGGTCAAGGAAAAGCTCAAAGAGTTGCTCAAACAAAAAGAGGTGCTGAGCCCGCTCCTTTTTAGCGGTCCAGCGGGGATCGGGAAAGAGGCCTTTGCGCGCGCTTTTGCCGAAGCTCTTTTAGCCCAAAAGCAAGCCGCTTCAAAAGTAGCGTTCAATGTCCGCCCCTTTACTCCCGAAGGGAAAGGGGGACTTTACCTCGCAGAGCAGCTCAAAGAGATGGCACACGTGATTGCGATGCGCCCCTTTGATGGGAACCACCAAGTCATTTTGCTTAAAAAAGCCGAGCGGATCACGCCTCTTGGGGCCAATACCCTGCTCAAAACCCTCGAAGAGCCCCCCTCGTATACCACGATTGTCCTCACGTCGTCCGCGCCGACGCAACTTTTGCCGACGCTCCTTTCGCGCTGTTTTGAGCTCTCTTTTTCCCCCCTTTCAGAAGGTGAGCTGTGCGACTATCTCACCCAAGAAGCGGGTGTATCAGAAACACATGCCCGCCGACTCGCTTTACTAGCGCATGGGAATTTGGCGCGCGCTCAAGAGCTTGCTCAAGACGATAAGCGCCCTTTTTTCTCGCTGATTGCCGCTGTTGCAAGGGCGTTAATCGCGCGCGATCTCGAGGCACTCGCGCCTCTTCTGCGCGATCTCGATGCGGTTGTCGCTAACAAGCCAACCGATCAACGGGCTGAGCAAAAAGAAGAGATCTGTTTAGCTCTTTTTTATTGGTACCGCGACCTTGAACTTCTCACTGTGAAGGGAGACGAGACCCACCTTTTTTTCGCCGAGTATCTAGACGTGTTAAATGAGTGTCTTTCTTTGCCCCGACCTTCGCTAGACGAGGTGAGCAAGCAGATGGAAAAGATTGATCAAGCGCTCAAGCTCAATCTGAAGTTATCGCACGTCTTAGACAGCCTTCTTTAAAAAAAATTTTTACATAAAAAAAACCGATCGACTATGTTGAGGCTCAAGTACTGCTTTTTTAAGTAGTTGTTTGTGAATCAAAGCAGAGGTAAGGTAGATGATCCTTGCTGATGCTCTAACGTGAAGGAAAAACGACCATGATGAGAAAATCTATCTTAACGGCTTTAACAGCTTTGGGTTTAGCCTCGTTGCAGCAAGGACATGCGATCGATGATGAATTCAAGGTGAATGTCACTCTGCTTGAGTTTGCTGAACTAAGTATGCAAGATATCAATATTGAATCTATTGACGCTTCTCTTGCTACTCCAGTCAATGGTTATGTTTCTGCTGCAACAGGGGTCTTAATTGCAGAATCTAACTCAGACTCGGGCTATACAGTCACTGTTGGCGCTGTCAATAATGTCGATGTTGTCGGCAGCCAGGGGTGGTACTTAAACGATGAGGATAGCGGCGAAAAGATGATTTTCAGTTTATTGGCAAATAAAGCTGCCGATGGGACAGCGACCCCTATTACTGAAACCGGCTATGTGACAGCAGCGCCCACGGCAACTGAGTTAACCGAAGGAACCGTTGTCATTAACAACGCAACACAAGACGTAACTCAAAAAACATGGACGTTGCACGCCTACATTCAGCCAGGCCAAATTAATAATGTGTCGACAGGTAGCTATACGACGCTCATGAAAATGACGTTAGCAGCTAACAGCTAACGCCTCTTTTTCGATCTAATCGTCTGTTTAGATCAAAAAATACCCCTTAAGCGTAGAAGCTCCATCTGAGCGCGTTTAAGGGGTTTTTTTATGACGGCAAGAAAAACGCTTTCCTCCCCCCTTTTTTTATAGATATAAATTTTTTTTTGGTGTTAAGCTTAATCTCTAGCAAGCCATTTGACATAGGCTAGGACATGTTGAGGGCTTCTATCTTTGGATCAGGGAAAGTCCCTCATTGCTTTTCAGGCCGTGGTCTATGAAAAAATCGCCGACGCAGCATGCGTTTTTTTTTAACTTTTTTAGCCGCTCTAAACCTTCTTCTCCTGTCGTTCGACTCATAAGGTGCTTATTTCTTAGTGGGGTGGTGGCTTTTTTAGGGTGGCCGACACAAGGTTTTAGTTGGGATGTTTTTCCAACAACCAATAAGATCGACAATCCCAAAAAACCTTACACCTATTTGACAGTTCGCGCCGATGACAATCAACACGCTATTCCTATTGAAGTCTACGGAGCTGAGCGTTTGATCGATAAAGAGGGAAAAGAGACGTTAAGACGGGTCGAAGCCCCTTTTTTTATTTATCCCTCGCAGTTTATGTTGAAACCGCAACAAACCCAAAGAGTGCGGATCCAATGGAAAGGAGACTGGAAACAACTTAAGCAAGAAAAAGCCTATCGAATCATCATCGATGGCGCGCCTGTCGAAATTCCTCGCCAAGAAGTGAAAAAGGGGGTCTCAGTTGGTTTAAATATTCTCAAGACATTTATCACATCGCTCTACGTTGCGCCAAAAGAAGCGAGCCCCTCGTTAAAGATTGTCGGGCGCTCTATTGAGACAATCGATGATAAAAAACACCTAGCCTTAACTTTTCTCAATGAGGGCAATGCCCATTTGACATTTTTTGGACCTCAGATTGCTTTATATGACAACAAAACGACTTATCAGTTCAATGCCGATGAGCTTAAACAAGCGATTGGAACTGTCATCATTTTGGCTGGACAGGAACGTCGATGCCTTATTCCCTGTCCGGACGATATCCCCGCTCAATTAGCTTTAGATGAAGCCAAAGTGTCGCTCAAGCTTCCCAGGGTGAGGTAGCTCATGGGACAATCTCAAATTGCAGATAAAATATGAGATACACCGTCGAACATTCAAGTATCTAAATGGCTTTTTTTCGGGGCAATGTCGTTTGTAACTATGTGCAAAAAGCGTTCTATTTCCTGATCTATCTTACCTTTTTTAGTCGCGTGTTTGCGCAGAACGCTCCTCCTGTGGTCATTGATGTGCCGATCCATATCAATGGAGTGGCTCAGGGAATGACGCTACTCGAAATTTGCGAAACGCACGAGCGGATTAGTGTTGCGCCTATTCTCACGCTCTTACTGGATCTGCTCAATCAAGACGGGCAAGCGCTCATTGAGACCTACCGGCCATCGACTGAATGGATTCCGACGACATGGCACTTTGGCCAGCACATCGCCATCGTTTTTCAAACAGACATGCAAGTTGTCAATGTCAAAGTGGATCCCCACTATGTGAAAGAGCAAGAGTTAAGCTTAAAAACAAAAAAGGCAAGGCGCGAGCAAAAAGATGTTGTGTTGCCCGAGCCATTCACCTGGTATTCGAACTTGGCACTGAGTGAAGAGGTGCGCAGCTCATTTAGCTCATTGCGCCCTAGTTTTTCGCAATTTTTTGGCTCTGTTAATGGGTGTTTTAATTACCGCGACTGGGTGTTAGATGGGTTTTTACTTGTCCGCGTGAATACAAGTGGTCAGCAGCCCTTACGGACGAGTCGCTTTAATCGGGGGAATATTTTTTTAACGCGCGACTGGCCTGAAAAAAAATTCCGGTTTGTCTTGGGAGATATTTATCCAAAGCGCATTAGTTTTCAATATAGCGCCCCCTTATTTGGACTGCAAATCTTGAAAAACAACGCCATTTTCCGCTCAGATGATGTGAATATCGGCCCTATTGGGCAATATCAATTTTTTCTCAACGAGCCATCCCAAGTTGATGTTTATGTCAATGGGATCTTTGTGCGGTCGCTTGCGCTCGCAGCGGGGCCACATCGGTTGAAAGATTTTCCGATGGCAGATGGACTTAACACGATAGATTTAAAAATTACCGATGCGACCAGCCAAGTCGCTTGGATCAACTTGAATCAGCTCTACAATCCGCGGTTGCTCGCGCCCGGTGAGGTGCGTTACTCGGTTGCGGCTGGCTTTCCGCGGTTCCAAAGTCGATCGCAGCGGTATCGCTACGCTTTCAATCGTTTAGGCTTTTCTTCTCTTGTCGAGGTAGGGTTAAGCCCGAGCATGGGGCTTGGCGGTTACCTTCAAGGGTCTAAAGAGTCGGTGTTTTCTGGCTTGAGGCTGTTGCGTTTCACCCCGTCTTTTGAAATGCAATCAGAGCTTGGCGGGAGCTATGAAAACAAACGCTCTTTTGGCATCCGCGGGCGCTTTACCCTTGCGCGCCGTCGCCCGCGCTGGATGGCTTGGCGTTTTAGCGCCGACTTTCTTAGCCGTCGATTTTCCTACTTTGAACGGCCAAATATTACGCCAGAGCGCCTCTCGGTCTCAGGGTCTATTAGCCCTTTATTTTCTAAAAAAGTGCGACTGATCTTATCGGGGTTTTATCGGTTTTACCAAAATCCGAGCCCGAATGCCTGGGCCATCAATGGCTCGCTGGCAACTAAACTCTACAAATCGGTCACCTTTGGAGTGTTAGCTTCTTATAAACAGGTTCAAAGTGGTCGGAAATATTTTGAAGCTGTGGTGAGCTTCCGTTTTGCTCCGAGCAATAACCCGACCTTTTCTTCGAGCTACAACACGGCGACAAAAATGTATTCAGCGAACCTTAACTACTCTAAAAAGCTTTCGCCGCTGCGATCGATCAAAGGGGAAATAGGGGCGACAAAAGTGAGAAACAAAAAAACTGCAACGGGAAACTTTGAGTATCAAGGAGAAAGGGGAGATCTGATTTTTTCCAACTATCTTTACCAAAATTCGCCGTTGCCGCTGCCCGACCGCTCGAATATTTTTTCAATCACACGTTTAACAGCTCGGACTGCGCTCGTCTATGCTGGGGGAACGCTTGCGCCCTCACGCCCTGTCAACGACAATTTTGCTATTATTGCTCCCCAACCCTTTTTAAAGCGGTATCCGATCTTAGTCGACCCGCTAGGGAAAAACACATATCTCGCTAAAAGTTCAAGGTATTTGCCTGCTGTCTTTACTCGTCTCCCTTCGTACATCGATCGCGACATTGTGATCGGCTCAGACGACTTACCTATTGGGTACGACTTAGGGCAAACCAACTATTGCTTGCGGACTCGTTATAAAAGTGGGTTTAAGCTCTCTATTGGTAAGGGGAGGTACTACTATGTTGAAGGGGTCTTAAACGACCAACATCAACAACCTGTGCGCTATCAAAGCGGCTACATCTTCACCAAAGAGCGCCCTGAAGAAAAAATTCCGTTTTTTACCAACGCTAAGGGAAAGTTCTGTATCATGAACGCCCTTTCTCAAGAATACCAGCTGGTTTTAAATGGGACAGAGCACCGCGCTTGTCGTTTTTTCATTCACGGTAAAGAGGAGGAAATCGTCGATCTTGGGGCACTTGCCATCTGGATTCAAGATGATCCCTCTTACCTACTTGACGAGGGCGTTATTCGTTAACAATCAAGGTCATCTTCAACGTAACCTGATAAGTTCCGTAGTAAGCGCGGCTAATTTGCCCCGGCAAAATCAGCGCATGGATATCGACCGTTTTTTGCTCGGCATCTTTTGTTAAGGTATTAATCGCGAGCGAGTTTTCGACTAGAGTTGTTCCTTCTCCGGGTAGGCCGGCAATGATTCCCGTGCGGGTAATAGGGGTCAAATTGCCAAAATCGTCGTGGTTAGCGAGAAGGCAGAAATCGAGTGTATTGAGGTTTTCTAAGTTTGTCATGCGCCAGCCCACTCCGGGAATGACATCGCTGGAGTTGACCGCATTGACCTGGACGATATAGCCCGACTGAGCGTTAGAAGAAGCAAAAAGCACCCCTGAATTAAGCGAGACGTAGCAATCTGTTGCGCGGGAAAGAGAAGGGTCAATATTTTCGATATTAATATCTTGCATCGATAAACTCGAGTATTCGAGCAGGGTAACAGAAACAGAAAAGTTCGATTCTTCGCTCGAAAGAAAGGTTTTCGCTAATAATAGTGCTGACAATATATATAAACGCATTTTTCCCTTTCTTATTTATAACTTTCGAATACGAAATAAAAAAATAATTTTAAAGTGTTTTTATTAATTATATCATCGCCGAGCGCTGGCTGGGG
>CAYTIT010000052.1:0-8228 GCA_964437975.1 uncultured bacterium | reverse complement strand
CGCTCAAAAATGTGGCGGCAATGCCCAGTATTTCCTAAAACACCGTTTTGTCCACCACACGACCTTTCTTTGGGATTATACAAACGAAAGAATGAACAGCCTCCTTTTACCGCCAAAAACTCCCACCTACCGCAAAGACCGCTCTCATAGCGAGTTTCTTTGTCGTTTGAAAGACTACTTCCCTTCACAGCAGCTGCTCCTCGAATCGATCCTCGCGACCCTATCTCGTTTTTACACCCTAAAAAAGCACACGTCTTTGCCCGCTATTTCATCATCGTGTCGTCTAACAACTCGGGTCATTGAGTCTGACCTACCACCAACAGAAAAAAAGTAGGCCTCTTGCTTTAGCTAGGGAGAGGAATAGAAAAGCTGGAAAGGCTCAAGAGTATGCCCCCCAACAAATATACCAAAAAAAATACTTAACAATAGATCGAGAAAAGTGTTAAATTTTTTAACGTCGCTAAAAGAGTGTCATGGCTTGAGTACACAAGCTGAGGCTCTTGCACTTATGATCGATCGTGATTCAAACAGCGGGGATGTGGCCTTTGCACTCACCGCCCTTGTGTTTGCCGACTGTTTCGCGAATGAGAAACCTGGAGCGCACTGACTTAGGCAAAGCTCCCCACTCTTGCATCACGATGAATAGAGTCATATTAGCGCGCTTATCAAATAGACGCAACTTGATGGACAAAGCCCATGACATATTCTATCAATGGCCCATTCTCTCAGCATACACTGCCTGGCAATTCTTTCATGCACTGGCAACCGCGCACCAGCTCCCCTTTTGATGAAAGGGGATCTCAAAACCAACGAATTCAAGATATTTTTAAATATAACTGTGATCATCAAAGTGTTAAATTTCCTCATAAAGGTATTAGCTTTTGCTCGAATAACGGGGACATAGGAGGAGTTCTTAAGCGACTTTCAGCGATTCCCCTCTCTCAACTCAACTGCCGTTACGTGAACTATGCTATTAAAGCTTGTTTAATCAATAAAAATTTCAAGAGGGCCTTGACATTTTTCAACAGTCTGAATGAGCTGAGCTTGAAACCAAATGTGTATAGCTATAACTATGCGATGGAAGCTTGTCTAAAAAGTGGCGATGTTGCCGGGGTATTTGACATGTTCCATGCTATGCGTCGCAACGGTGTCAGCCCAAATTGGTATTCTTATAGCTATTTGGTAGGAGCTTGTCTACGCAGTGGAAAATTGGACTCAGCATTCGAGCTTCTGAATAAGGTGCATAAGGCCGGTTGTGATATCAACCGTTATACGTATCGTTTGTTTGTTAAAGTGTGTGCTCAACAGGGAGCTTTTTCTCAAGCTAAGCTCTTGATGGCAAGGTTCAAGCCCAATCGACAAGTCTATCACTGTTTAATAGAGGCTTACGTGAAATCAGGAGATGCCATTGGAGCTTTTGAACTATTTGATGAGATGGTGCAAAAAGGGTTCGCGTTGCATTCTGAAACCTACCACTGTCTTGATCGGCTTGATTATCAGCTCAACGAGAACGTTAGCTCCATGTTAAAGCAAAAATTTCCTAAAAGTTTCCCTGTTTATCTAGAAAGTAAAAAAACATGCTCTCGCTATGAACAACGGCTCGTGAGCTCCTTGTCTTCTCACCATGTCGTTGAGCCAACACAGACACAACAGAACCCCTTGAGATCGCGCACCTCCCCCTCCGCGCTCCTTGGACAATCTCGTCAACCCAATCACCACATGACGAATCAAGAAATTGACTTCGCCAATCAAAAGATTAGCTATTATTCAAGGAAAAAAGACATCAAAAAAGCGGAGCAAGTGTTTAAGCAAATTCCTGATAACTGCAAAAATATGTATACCTATGGAAAGATGATCAAGGCTTACGTGCAAAATGGAGCGCCTCTTAAGGTGTTTGGCATATGGCAACTGATGCATGCATCTCATTTTTTACCTAATCGGTATATCTATGCCTGGTCAATGAAGGCGTGCCTAAATGCGGGAATCCCGAATGAGGTCTTTACCTTCCATAATATGATGGTGGAAAGGGGAGTTCAACAAGATGTTTATACCTGTAACTGTTTGATGGATGCTTATCTAAGAAGTGAAAAACCCTTGATGGTATTTCACGTTTTGGATGCGATGCATCAAAACGAGATTGACCTAAATGCTTACAGCTACCACTGCTTAATAAAGGGTTGCATAAAAAGTGGAAATCTTTCAGATGTATTAGACGTATTTAACTTTGTTGAAGAGATGGTTAAGTTTGGGATTAACCCAAATTCTTATACCTATGCGCTGCTGATGGAGGCCTGCGGACTTGTTGGGGATGTCCAGAAAGCTAAGAAGCTGATTGATGAAAAGAAAGTCAAACCCACTCGAATCAACTACAACCTCCTCATTAAGGCTCATCTAAAAGGAGGAGATCCACTTGGCGCACATCAAGTGTTTCATAAGATGGTTGAAAAGCACTTGAGCCCAGCTGATGATCTCCTAAATGAAATTTACGCCCTGGCTAGGGAGAAATTAGAGTTCCTTTCAAAGAAAAATGTCGCTTTAAATAGCCAAGAGCACTTAGCTAACGCAAGAGAAAAAAACAAGCTTCAAAAAATGTTAAAGATTCAAACCACATTCTCTCAAGTCACCGCATCAGATAGACTGCAACCTAAACGAGGTTCATTAGCTGTAAAAGACAAAATTTAATCTAACATGATGCGAAAAAATCGTGTCCCATCTCTCCTTAAACTAAGTCCACTTTTTTCAAGGATGCAGACTACAACGCTGCATGTGTGATTGCTTCAGGTGAGGGCGAGCGTCAACCGCCCCGAATCAGCGGCAAAAGTGCCAGCTGAAAGCTCATCCCCTTCAGGGGATCGAGTCGTTTACGGATCGTTGATCGATCGATCGCGATTCAACGATGTTGTGTCGGCGAAGCAGTCTATATCAGCTCCAAGGAAAAAAATCCTATAAAATAACTAAACCCTTCCAAGATAATATGTCGATCGCGTTCAAGCAGCGAGAAGTGTGCCAACGTCCATGCTTTACCTTCTTTATCGGCGATGCCGCTAGTCAACACGAGGGAGAGGTTAGCAAAGGCAACACCCCGATGCTTTTATGATGACCGGTATAAGCCTTACTCTGCGACAATTGGAGGTAGTATGAGTCACAACACTTTGATACAACCCCTTCTTCAACAACTGATTGAAGGGAATCAACGCTACGCCGCTGAAAAAGCATCCCACCCTCGTCAAGGGGCGCGCGAGCGCAAACAAACAGCGCACGGGCAAACCCCCTTCGCTGTGATTATAGGATGCGCCGATTCACGTGTCTCGCCTGAACTCATTTTTGACCAAGGGATCGGCGATCTTTTTGTCATACGGGTCGCAGGTCAAGTTGTCGGCCCGCTCGAGCTAGAAAGTCTACACTTTGCCGTTGCGCAGCTAGGCGCTCCTCTTGTCATCGTGTTAGGCCATGAAAAGTGCGGCGCAGTGAGCGCTGTTTTCAATGGCCAAGCTGATGCGATCCCCGAGTTAGCAGCGCACATCCGCCCTGCTCTTAGCCAAGATCACTCTTTAGCCGATGCGATCACATCTCACGTCCAACGGGTCGTTTTCACACTTAAAACTCACCCTTTATTTGCCCCACTTGTTGACCAAAACAAGCTGATGATGACCGGTGGAATCTATCAACTAGCCTCCGGTCTTGTCTCTCTTTTTTAGTTATGTTGACTGCCTGGATCGCGCTTCGCTAGAGTTGACTTCCGTTTCCATGCAAATCGCGCGCTGTTATTGGTAATAACCCCATCAAGCCCCCATCCAACAAGCTCTTGTGCATGAGAAAAATCGTCAATCACCCATCCCCACACTTCTAAGCCGAGCTGATGCAACCGCGCAATCGCCGCCAAGCTCAGGTGTTGGTGACGGACAGCAAGTATATCTACCTGTTGGCTGAGAAAGGTTTCGATATCAGCTTCGGTCGCAGCAATGCCCACCAATCGCAAGGGAAGCGCTGCCTCTTTTAGCTGCGCTGTCACCGCCGGCTGTAAACTTCCGATGACACTCGTGCGAGGCAAGGAAGAAGCTCTTAGCAAAGCGACAAGGCGACTGAGGTCAGCTGCGGCAACTTTACCTCGACTTTTGATTTCGATAAAATACCCTGTCTGCCCTGTTTGAAGGGCGAGCACCTCTTCAAAAGTGGGAATCGACGTCGAACGAAAAGCTTCGGAAAACTGCACTCCGACATCTATAGCAGCAAGGTCTTGTAACGAAAGCTCTTGAACAAAGCAAAAACGTGACACGCACCGCGGATCTTCAATCAAGGTATCGTGAAAAAGGATAGGAGTTCCCTCTTTGGTCATTTGGATATCAAATTCGACATAATCGACACCTTGTTTGAGCGCCAAACGGACGGCAGCTAGCGTGTTTTCAGGGGCGTTCATGCAATCTCCCCTGTGAGCGATAATTTTCATTCGTTCCCGCTGATATTAAACATCTCGCGCATCGCTTGCCCACTCACTTCTCGACCGGCAACGGCAATAGATTCGGTCAGGGGGATATCTTTAGGACACACTTGCACACAATTTTGGGCATTACCACACGAGCTAATCCCGCCATCTTCCATAAGAGCTCTTAGCCGCTCGGTCTTTTCCATTGCGCCTGTCGGATTTAGGTTAAAAAGCCTCACTTGGGAAATCGGCGCAGGACCGATAAAGGTCGAATCGTTATTCACTTGAGGGCACGCTTCAGAGCAACAACCACAGGTCATGCACGTCGAAAGCGTGTACATCGCCTCCTGTTTTTTCGGCGCCACTTTGGGGCCAAACCCACGGACAAACGATCCATCGGCTGACACCCATCCCCGTACTTTTTTGAGGTTCTCAAACATGACAGAGCGATCGACAATCAAGTCGCGCTTGAGGGGAAATTTTGACATCGGTGCAAGGGTGATCGTCGAGCTCGCCGTTTGCTCTAAAATCGGCTCGACAATGGCACTGCACGCTTGGCGCGGCTTGCCATTAATTAACATCGAACAAGAACCGCAGACCTCTTCGAGACACCCTTGCTCCCACACAACAGGCGTCACCCGATTGCCCTTTTTGTTGATAGGGCGTTGCTGAATCTCCATTAAGGCCGAAATCACGTTAATAAAAGGCGACAGTGGAAGGACAAATTCCTCCCAGTATTGAGCGCCTATCTGACCGCGATAAATTTTAAGGGTAAAGGTCTTTTCCATAGTGACTACAGGGGCAATGTGAGGTTTGCAGGAACGTTGTCTAGCTGCGGTTTGACCCGCTTGGCTTGCGTATAATCTCTTTGTATGGGCTTGAGGTGGCGAATGTCAACTTCTTCGTACGAAATCTTTGGTTCATCACTTGTTGGATCATAAGCGGCAATCGTCGACTTAAGCCAGTTTTGATCATCTCTTTCCGGATACTCGGGTTTAAAGTGGGCGCCACGAAATTCATTTCTTAAAAGGGCCCCTTTTGTCATGACGAGCGCCATCTCGAGCATCGCCTCAAACTGATTGGCAAAAACGTAGGTTTGATTGAGCATCGTCCCCGCATCATCGAGAGTGATTGCTCGGTAGCGCTCTTTGATCGCTTTGATCTTGTCTAAAGTTTGCGCTAAGTGGTCATTATCCCGTTTCACTGTGACATGGGTGATCATCTCTTTTGAAAGTTCTTGGTGCAGCGCGTGCACATTCTCTTTGCCCGAAGATGCTAAAAGCCGCCTTTTCCGCTCTTCTTCTGCCTGAACATGCGCTTTAAAACAACTCTCGGCCCCGTCGGACACTTGCCCTCCCATCGTTTCAATATAGCGCGGCACCTCGACACCGGCAACCAGCCCACTAAAAATACAGGAAAGAAGGGCATTGGCTCCAAGTCGATTCGCTCCGTGGTACTGGTAGTCTGCTTCACCAATAACAAAGCACCCCGTCAAGTTAGTCATATGGCGATACCGCGTCATCCGATCTTCATCGCCGGCCGCTGGCCAGTCAACCCACGCCCCACCCATTGAGTAATGGACAGCAGGAGCAATCCGCATCGGCTCTTTGCGGGGATTTTCTCCAGTAAATTTTTGATAAATATGGAGCACTGAAGCGAGCTTGTCTTGTGTTGCGACGGGAAGGTGCGTCACATCGAGATAGACCTCTTCTCGCCCCGCCACTCCCAACCCAAGGGAAAACACTCTGAGAATTTCTCGCGCGGCGATATCGCGTGGCACAAGATTGCCAAATGCCGGATAAAGCTCTTCTAAAAAATACCACGGCTTGCCAGTTTCTCCACAGGGAATCTCTTTTCCCTCTTCTGTCGTGATCCGCTTTGTCGCATCTCCATAAACCCAAACGCGCCCCCCTTCTCCACGAATCGATTCCGACATCAAGCGGAGTTTGTCACTTCCCGGAATGGCCGTCGGATGAATTTGGATAAACTCACCATTCCCATAATGCATCCCCTGCATGTACAAACGCCCATTAGCTGCTCCTGTGCAAAAGGTCGAGTTCGTCGATTGTTTAAAGATGAGCCCAGGCCCTCCCGTCGCCACCACAACAGCGTCACCGCGCAAGCTCTCGAGCTTCATGTTGAAAAGATCCATCATGACAACTCCACACGCTTTCCCCTCATCATTTTGGATCAAGCGCATAAACTCATGATGTTCATGCTTGTTGACCTGCCCTTTCACTTCATAGCGACGGACCTGTTCATCGAGAGCGTAGAGGAGTTGCTGTCCGGTTGACGCTCCACAAAAAGCTGTCCGATTATAAAGTGTTCCCCCAAAGCGCCGAAAGTCAATATTCCCTTCTTGCGTACGGTTAAAAGGGCAGCCAAAGCGATCCATCATCTCAATAATGAGCGGCGCTGCTAAACACATTTCGAGAACGGGAGGTTGGTGGGCGAGAAAATCTCCCCCCTTAATCGTATCATACGCGTGAATGATCGGCGAATCGTCTTCACCTTTTAAATTCACTGCAGCATTAATTCCCCCTTGAGCGCACACAGAGTGTGACCGTTTGACCTGCGTGACAGAAATTAAATCGACGCAACACCCATTTTCCGCTAGCCGCATGGTTGCGGCGAGCCCCGCGAGCCCACCTCCGACAACAATGACTTTTCCCTGTTTATTTGTCATAACCGCTTCAATAACGCAAGTTGATAAAATAGGTTCCCCAAATCGACGCCAGCCCCAAAGCTCCAATCACGAGCATCACACCGACACACCAGTTCACAGCACGCGACTGAGAGCGCATCTTAAGGACAACGCCCCAGGTGATTAAAAATGTCCACAGGCCGTTAAAGGCGTGAAAGACCGCAGCGAGAACAAAAATCGTATAGAGAATCGACTTAAAAATACTTTTAAACGCATCTCGTACAATAAGCAACGTCGCCGTTCCAAAATCGCTTGCTTCTGCAATCACCTGATTCACGGCAGGCACTCGCTTTGTCAACGCTTTCACCCATAAGGCCCGATTTTCAAGCGCTTGATACCGTGCTAACAGCGCAGCTTCTTCCTTGTTATACACGTCATAAGGAACCGAGCCCTTGCGCACACGCGCTACTTTCTGTTCGAGCTCACCTAGCTTCTTTTTTTCGCGGTCAAATTGTGCTTGAACCTCTCCAATTTTTTCGCGATTATATAGTTGGACGCCTAACCGATCCGCGACTGTGTACAAGCCGGAATCAAAGTCAATGCGCACGAAATAGGCTTTTAGCTCTCCCTGGTCAACCGAGGCCGGATACATGTAAAACCGCATAAAAGCCACATGAGCAATCATCCCAATAAGCAAAATCCATGACGTCCACCGTTGCCATGAATAGGCGTGATTGCGGGGATACCCTGCAAGGCGAGGCGATTTTTTCCCGCCGAGTGCCGAGTTCATCTTCCCTTGGAGCGCATAGCGCACTCCTAACACTCCGTGGAAGAGAATCGGCACGCCAATCAACGCCACCTCAACCACAGGCAAGTAGGGAAGATCCTTGATAAAATTCACCGCGCGGATGAATCCCGCACCATTTTCCCCAAGAAGAAGCGCTGCTTGGGAATTGGTCAAAAGGTGCTCGATAAGAAAGATGACGATCCACAGTCCAAAAAGAGAGTGCAAACGTCGCCATACAAATGCCTTGGGAAATGTAAATGTCTCGGTGGCCATCTCTCCAAACACTCAATTTCACACGAGAAAAAGACTTATTCTCTCTGATCTACAGGAACGAGGTTCGCGGGAAATATCTTTCACGCGTAGGTGCGCTATGT
>CAYTIT010000051.1:0-8267 GCA_964437975.1 uncultured bacterium | reverse complement strand
ATCGATCTAGATAAATATTCAGCTTTATACCGAGTGTGATTCAAAAAGTGGGAAGGTTGCCAACGCCAGTGCTCCAGGGGTTTTGTTGGCGATGCAGCTGGTAAAAAAGGGCGCGCGCTTTCTCTCTTTTTTACCTCCTTAGAAAGAGGTGCGGGCATCTTTATCCCGTTTAGGGGATTGAGATGAACACGCGCCTCGTGTATACATTTTGAATGTTCGTTCAGAAGGATGTGGCCTTTTTGGCGAGATGCTGTAGCTTGAAAGCCAAACCTAATTTACGTAGCCCTTGTGGAAGCAGGAGGAGTGGCTAAGCTGCGGGCCAAAGTTGCCTAGATGGTTGAGAATAAGGAGCCAGCCCTCTTGTCGGGTGGTGCACAAGGCAATGGGTCACAATCGGTATATCAGCCTAGAAAGCCACCTCTTTTAAGGAGTGGGGGAGTGTTGCGAAAGAAGATGCTTGTCGGTCAGTTATGTCAAACTTCTTATCAGTCGCCTCTTGAAAAAGAAGAAGCACTATTGGCATGGGGAGCTTCGATTTCTCGTCGCTTTCCCCAATGGGCAGACTCTCGGTTCACTCAAGTCATCTATGCACTATTAGGGAGCGTTGCGCCCTCTTTTTTTAACGAAAAGTCACTGACTCAACTGAAAAAAATTGTGCTCGCACATTACCTTTTGCATAAGAAAGAAAAAGTGCCGGGAATCTATGCAAAGGTGTTTGTGGATCGCCCCCGTCTTTGTCTGATTGTCTTGTTTTCAGGCAAAAAAAAAGCGGCGCCCAAAGAATTACTGGTAGAAGCATGCGAGCAAAAAATAGATACCCTGTGGGAAGTTCCTTTTTCCCACAACCAGTGGCACGGCTGTGACCCTTTGTTCACCTTTCACTATGTGGAGTTTGAAAAGTTGAGAGGAGCACTTCCCTCTCGAGCTGAGAGAGAGGAGGTGCGGTGTTATTTAGAAGAAAAACTAGGAACGCACGATACCGATACACTTTTTTGGCCTTACAACCACGAAGAAGCCTTTAAGCAGATTGTTGGGCTGGCAAAAGAGGTTTCCTCTCGTTGCGATCTTCCCCAGGTGAGCCTTCACTTCCACAAACATGAAAAACAACACATTGAGTTTATGGTCTATATGGCGCGGCCAAAAAGAGAGTCTCCCAAGCAGAAATTTCTTCAACGCGAAGATTTTCCCTCTTCTCTGACACATATTTCTCATGTAAGGAAAGAAATCAAGTCTAACCTGACTTGTCTTGTTGAGGCTTTTTCTCTTAAATTCTCAACGAAAAATTTCAAAAAAGCGGGGGCCATTAACCTCCTTTCGGCTAGAGAATATGCCGGCCGCATCTTGCACAATGCTATCGGTGTGTTTCGCGACTATAATGGGGGACTTTTCGAATCTCAAAAAAATGCCTTTCAAACGCTGAGTGCAGCTTTTTCAAGCAAAGTACGTTATTTTTCCCTCTTTGGCGAGAAACTCTTTTATTGTCTCTCTCCTGTTGAAGCGCAGATCTGTTTGGGGCTGGATGTGTGGAAAAAACTCTTTACCGCGTTTTCGCAAGCTATTGATACGGTCCCTCCTTTTTTTAGACAGATGAACTCTCAGATCGCGATCTTGAAGACAGACCATTTGGAAGATTTAGAGGCCTATAGCAACCAAGCTAAAGAGCTGTGTGAACAGGGAAAATTACAAGCGTGCGCTAAGATCGACTTTTTGTCCGAACACTATCTTTGCCTCATAGGAGAACAGGGTAAAGCTTTTTCGAAGATGTTTTCTCCAAAAATAGATCACTCTCAACGCACCTTCAGGCTCACTTTTGAGGAACCTCTCCCTCCGTCGCTAGATCCCTACTACCTTGAAATGGAGCTAAGAGGAAGAACGATCGCAAAATTCCTCTTTGAAGGACTTGTTCGCCTTGACGCGAAACGAGAGGTAGAGTGTGCGGGATGTGAAGAGATCCGTGTATCAGAAGAGGGAAAACGGTATGTTTTTAAGCTCAGAGAAAGTTACTGGTCTAATGGGGAGGCGGTGACAGCTTATCATTACGAAAAAGCCTGGAAAGAGCGGTTTGTTCGCACCGAAAGGCCAACCCTTTTTTATTTTTTGAAGAATGCAAAAAAGATAAAACAAGGAACTGTCCGCAACAAACACTTAGGCGTTAAAGCTCTCGATGCACACAATTTGCAGGTCGACTTAGAGCGCCCCTGCCGCGAATTTTTGAAACACCTAACAGGGCCTTTGTTTTTTCCTTTCCTGGATAAAAATTCTTATAAAAAAGCACCATTGTTTAATGGGGCCTTTGTTTTAGATTTTAAGGGTAAAAATCAGCTTATCTTCAAGCAAAACCCCTATTATCTTCGACAAGAATTTGTTTATTTTTCCAAGGTTGTATTAGAGTTTGACTGTCCATCCCGGAAAATTCGGGATCAGTTTAAAGAGGGAAAGGTTGATTGGATTGGCGATCCATGTACTTACTGTTTAGAAATTCCGAACCCCATTGTCAAGAATGAGCGGTCCTATCCATTTTTGCTTTTTATTAACTGTTCAAAAGGGCCTTTATCTTCCCGCTTGATTCGCCAAGCACTTAGCTGTGGAATGAACCGAGAAAATATCACTGCCTCATTATTCCCCGGCCAAACGCCTCTTTACTCCCCGTTACCAGAGCCTTTATCGACACTAAAGAGCTCAGAGCTTTTAAAAGAAGATAGGCAAAGAGCAAAACTCCTTTTTGCCCAGGGGATTGAAGAGCTTGGATTAGCGAAAAAGTCGATTCCTCCCCTTGTTTTAACTTTTTTCAACAGAGAACCTTTTGTCAGTCTTGCGAAATACTTAAAGAAAAGCTGGAGCGCTCTTTTTGATATTCAGATCGATCTCATTATTTTGGACTGGAATAAGTTTTATCAAAAAGTGGGGTTGCATGACTATCAAATCTGTGGTTTCTACCAAAGGATTCCGGGCCTAGAAAGGGAAATTTTTTTGGAAAAGTTCTACCGTGCTAACTACGGACCTAAGGCGGCGTTATGGAAAAATAAGGCCTATGAAAGTGTGATGCAGATGCTCGAACAGAGTCTGCCCAACAACGAGAGAAATGCTCTTCACTCTCAAGCTGAAAGGATCCTTCTTAATGAGACCCCTTGTATTCCTCTTTTTGCTAGGGATATTCTTTTCTCACACCACAGTGGGTTAACAAGCTACGTAGTTGACTATGACGGCAGTGTGGATTTTTCTCTTAGTCAAAATAAGCCCACCTAAAGTCAGGAACCCCGATGTGATCGAAACAGACGCCTTTTAAGTCGCTTCGGGCACCGTAATAGTGACCTTTGTTGACAAGGAAAATAATAGGTGATTCTGTTTCCAATATTTTAGATATTTTTTGAAATAAATCTTTCCTTAATTCCATGTTATCCTCACTCTGGAGGCTACAGATTGCGTCTCTATATTCTTGGCAATTCCATTGTGGGTAGTTGTTGAGTGTTGATAAGGCTTCTAGGTTAGCTAAAGGGTCTCTATAATCTGCATCATTAAAATACCCCCCTATTTGATACTTCCCTTGAGTGATGTTTGAGTAGAACGTACTCCACTCTTGAACATCGACATCAACTTGAATCCCAAAGATCGTTTGCCATTTTTCTTGTAAATACTCGGCGAGTCGTTTAAAACTCACGATATCGCTAGAGCTTAAGGTGAGTTTTGGAAAGGTGTCTTTAGAAAGGCCGAGGGTGTTCATCCCTTCTTGGAAAAGGCGTTTCCCTCTCTCTACATTGTTGTCGACTGTCCTTTCCTCCCCATCAAACTGGATGCCAGGAGAAGGGGAAAATAGGGGATCATCGCCAATAAAAATATGGTCGCAGATTTCCTTTCTGTTGATGACGCAACTCAAAGCTTGCCTGATGTGTGGCGAAGATAGAGGAAAAGATTGTGTATTGAGGTGGAGCCAGAAAGGAATCATGATGTTTTTTTGCTTTTTCAGTTTGTTTAATGACAATTCCGTTTGCATAATTTCGGCAGGAAGCCAACAAAAAGGGTCGCCAATCCAATCTATTTCCCCCTTTTCGTAAAGAGCAAATACAGATGAAGGATCTTGGACCATCAAGATTTTTATCTTTTCGATAGAAGTTTGGGGGCTATCCCAGAAAAAAGGATTCGCGCGAAGTAAGAGACAGTCATTTGGTTTCCATTTTTCGACAAGATAGGGGCCATTAAAAAGCGGTTCATCGCCGACACATTTAAACGGCATAAATGGGGGGAGAGCGATTAAATTGAGAAAATGAGGCGTCGGGTGTTGAAGCTGCACGCGTAGCGTTTTCTTATCAAGAGCCTGAATGCCTACTGCGTCTAGAGAGACCTCTCCCTTTTTCGCTTTCTCAGCGTTTTTGATACAGTAAAAAAGGTGAGCTTTCAACGTCTTTGAGTCTTTTTTTAAAGACTCTTTCCAGAAGTTTTCATAATCGAAAGCGGTGACTAGATCGCCATTTGAATAGTAGTTGTCTTTTAGGGTGAAGGTGTAGGTCGTTTTGCAATGAGACAAAGTCACTTGATCAGCCCCTGCAAGCTCGTATTCGCCAGACAAATTTAAGCGCGTTAGCCCTTCATAGAGCCATTTCGATAAACCGACCCCTCGCATGACCATGATGAGGTCATTGGGGTGTAATGAAGGAACATCACCTTCTGTGAAGTTGAGAATGAGGGTTGTCTTGTCTAGGCAAGTAGCGTCCTTTTTTATTGCCGCAGGCTTTTTCATACACCCCCCTTGCGTTAATAAAACCATAGAAAAAATCATCCCTAAAAAAAAATAATTGATCATCTTTTTCATCAAGAAAGCACCCTTAAAAATGTTTTTCAGACCATTTAACCACTCGGGCAAATTTAAAAAAACATTAATTTTTTCACATCTGAGCCTCCCCATGGGTAAATCCAGGGGGTTCTAACAACAAACAGGCTGTTTCTCTATAGCCTCGATAACTTTCATGTTCTCTTTAGCGTGCGACAGGCTCTGTCTCTGGCCAAGACCAGAGCTGGCAAGCCTTGACTTGCCAATCGCCTGTTTTTTTAGCTTCGATTGGTTGGTGTTTTGTGCCGTTTCTTGAATTGCGAGCAGTAGTGGGGGGAAAAGTTCAAACGGGGGCGTCGAAGCTGAGCAACTACCACAGAGTCTGGAACAGGTGAAGCATCCCGGGGTGCCTATCTATTCGCGCCTAACATCGTCTCTAATGAGACTCGAGCCGGTCAACTCGGAGCTTGTAAGCTCACCTCATTTAGGGGGTTGAGCAGTTGACCTTCTCGAGAGGGATGTGGTGCTAGGACCAAGGTGGTTGCAACACGATCAGCTGTGGCTGTGCCCGAGAACTTCTATCGTTGTACCAAACCCTGCGATAAGCCCTGTCAACACTCCCACTCCGCAGTTTTTCAAAATATTAACGTCGTTTTTTCCTTGAGAATGAGCCGCTATGATACCGTCTATTAGTCCGGCGGCTCCCCCCACAATTCCATGCTTGATTGCGACAGAAAGAAGCTTTTTGTGTAGATCGGGTAGCTGGTTAACGACGCCTTGACAACAATCGACTGACGAAATACATTCGCCTAGCCCTCCGAATATTGCGCCAACTACTGCGCTAACCCCGATATCTGCCCAAACTTCCTCAATATTATCTTTATCAAATGCCGAAGTGGCAAGTGCGGCGAAAATCCCGGTTGTGCATCCAGATATACTTTTTGCAATGACTCTGGCGCAGAATGAGGGCTGCGGTGCTTGTTGTTGTTGAATAGGTTGCACTACTTGTTGTTGTTGAATAGGTTGCCCTACCTGTGGGGGTCGGGGTGGAAGTGGAATCATAGACTTTCTCCTTATAAAGGATCTTTCTGGGTCTTTTTAAAAGAGGTGTTTTTCTAGCGCGCAAAAAGAGAACATGAAAGTTGTCGAGGCTGTAGATAGTATAGGGAAGAAGGAAACTTCTATTCCTAGATCTATAGCGAGACCGCCTGTTTGTTCTTAGAGCCCCCGGGATTTATCCATGGGGAGGCTCAGAGTTGCGGGCAAATTTTAAAAAAAAGTATAAACAATGCGCGCGTTTATCTCAACCCCCTAAGGGGTGGACCAGCGCGACTCAAGAAGCGTAGCGTGCAGGATATGTTCGCTTTAAAAATTTTCCACCTGTTATGCTTTATTTTCTTTTTCATGCACCGATCGCGCTTCAAGAAGTGGGGAGTGTGCCCAAGCTAACGCTCTAGGGTTTTGATTGGCGATGTAGCCGGTAAACACGAGGGAGATGTAGGCAAAGGCAATAGCCCTGTGCTTGAATCGCGCTCGGCAGACATTATTATTTTAGAAAAATAACATGCCTACTCGTCCTCTTCGTGAAATGCCCTGTCTGTCACCTCTTGAAAAAAGGGGAGCGTTGTTGAAATGGGGCGCTTCGATTTCTCTTCGATTTCCCCAATGGGTAGACTTTCGGTTCACGCAAGGAATCTATGCATTGTTAGGAGGCGTTTCGCTCTCTTTTTTGAAAGAAAGGTCACTGGCTCAACTGAAAAAAATCGCGCTTGCGCATTACCTTGTGCGCAAGAAGGAAAACATGCCGGGGATTTATGCCAAGGTGTTTTTAGATCATCCTCGTATTTGCCTGATTGTCCTGTTTTCAGGGAAAAAAAAAGCGGTGGCAAAAGAGCTTATTATCGAAACAGTTGAGCAAAAAATAGATACCTTGTGGGAAGTTCCCTTTTCTCACTATCAGTGGCATCGCTCTGACCCTTTGTTTGCCTTTCACTATGTCGAATTTGAAAAGTTAAGAGGAGATCTTCCCTCTAGGAAAGAAAGAAAGGAGATGGAGTGTTATTTAGAGGAAAAACTAGGGACACACGATACCGATACGCTTTTTTGGCCTTATAACCACGAAGAAGCCTTTAAGCAGCTTGTTGGGCTGGCTCGAGAGGTTTCTTCTCGTCGTGACCTTCCCCAGGTGAGCCTTCACTTTCACCAACATGAAAAACAGCACATTGAGTTTATGGTCTATATGGCCAGGCCGAAATGGGGAACTCCTAAACGGAAGTTTCTCCAACGCGATGATTTTTCTTCTTCTGTTACACATATTTCCCATGTAAGAAAGGAAATCAAGTCGAATCTGATTTGCCTTGCTGAGGCTTTTTCGTTGAAGTTTCCAACGAAAAATTTCAAAAAAGCGGGGGCGATTAACCTCCTTTCTGCGCGAGAGTATGCCGGGCGCATCTTGCACAATGCTATCGGCGTGTTTCGCGACTATAACGGTGGACTTTTTGAATCCCAAAAAAATGCCTTTCAAAAGCTTGTTGCCGTTTTTTCGAGTCAAGTACGTTATTTCTCTCTTTTTGGTGAAAAACTTTTTTACTGTTTGTCGCCTGTTGAGGCGCAGATCAGTTTGGAGCTTGACGTGTGGAAAGAGCTCTTCACCGCATTTTCCCAAGCGATTGATACAACCCCACCTTTTTTTAGACAGATGAGCCCGCGGATAGCTATCGTGAAAGCCGATTATTCGGAAGATCTAGATGCCTATAGTAATAGAGCTCAAGAGCTGTGTGAACAGGGAAAACTACAAGCGTGCGCTAAGATCGACTTTTTGTCAGACCATTACCTTTGTCTGATAGGCGAACAAGGCAAAGCCTTTATCAAGATGTGTTCTCCAAACAAAGAGCGCTCTCAACGCATCTTGAGACTGACTTTTGAGGAGCCCCCTCCTCCGTCGCTAGATCCCTACTATCTTGAAATGGAGCTAAGAGGGAGGACGATTGCAAAATTCCTCTTTGAAGGGCTTGTCCGTCTCAACGCGCAAGGAGAGGTCACGTGTGCGGGATGTGAGGAAATGAATGTATCAGAAGGGGGAAAGCGTTACCTTTTTAAGCTGAGAGAAAGTTATTGGTCTAATGGGGAGATGGTGACAGCTTACCATTACGAAAACGCCTGGAAAGAAAGGCTTTTGAAAAAAGAGGGCGTGTCGGCACTTTATCTTTTAAAAAACGCCAGGAGCATTAAGCAAGAAGGTGAATCGATTGCAACTTTGGGAGTCAGGGCTTTGGACTCTCAAAGATTGGCGGTTGAATTAGAAAGTAAGGCCGATGATTTTTTAAACAAACTCAACTCGCCTATTTTTTTGCCTTTTCTACCGGAAAAAAATACCCCGCATTTTAATGGAGCTTACTGCATCGAACATCAACTTGAAAACGAGTTTTCTTTGGGGGAAAACCCCTACTACTGGAATGGGGAAAGTGTGTTTTTTCAAAATGTTGAATTATTTTTTTGTGTT